>JAFGQP010000153.1 GCA_016935635.1 Sedimentisphaerales bacterium | reverse complement strand
GCTGTCAGCGCAATCGATATGCTAACCAGCCCAATCCTTCTGGATTGCGGAAGAAACGAGAAAATCTTATTTATCCATTTTAGCAAACGGCTTCTCATATTCTCTGTTGTTATGATTTGAATGGTTGTTTCTACTTAAGAAATCGGCACAACGATGGCATTCTCTCCACATTGGATTGCTTCATCCTTAAATTCACTACACCATCCCTGTAATTTGTCTTATAGACGACTCCATGGTGCTGAAAAGTTTCAACAAATTTTTTAATTTCCCAGTGCATCCCTGTCCACTTTTATATGATATAAAAATTATAGACGTTAGTCATCAAACGTGTTATTTTATTGGCCTTATGGCAAAACCAAAAAAATATAATCGAGATGAAACATCCAAAACCGTTGGTTTTGTGGCTTTGGGATGTCCCAAAAATATGGTTGATTCTGAGGCCATGCTGGCCCGGATCGGTATGGCCGGATACATACTCACACCAAATCCGGACAATGCGGATATTGTTATCATTAATACCTGCGGTTTTATCGCTCCAGCCTGTGAGGAGGCCTTCGCTGCGATTCGCAAAGCCGTGCGGCTGAAAAAGAAAGGCCGAATCGGAAAAGTCATTGTAGCCGGATGCCTGTCCCAGCGGCTTGGCGAGGAGCTGAACCACGAGATTGAAGGCATCGACGCCATAGTCGGTCTGGCAGGAAGGGACCGCATCGAACAGGTTTTGCGGGATATCGAATCCGAGGACAACGCTCCTGCTGCCCATCTTTACCTGGGGCCAACTGCATCCAGTGCTCCCGATGACCGCATTCGCCTGCGGATCACTCCCCAGCACTGGGCCTATCTGCGAATCAGTGAGGGGTGCAACCGGCGATGTTCATTCTGCACCATTCCTTCCATTCGGGGCAAATACCATTCCAAACCCATGGAGACGCTTCTGGATGAGGCTCGCATGCTGGCTGATAACGGGGCCGTGGAATTGAGCCTGATTGCTCAGGACAGCAATTATTATGGCCGCGATATAGGGATGACCGACGGCCTGGTCCACCTCCTTCGAGAACTTGAAAAAATTCCGTCACTGCACTGGATTCGGCTGATGTATTTATACCCGGCAGGCATCGATGCAGCGCTGATCGAAACCATCGCCGGCAGTTCCAAAATCGTTCACTATGTGGATATGCCGATTCAGCATATCAATGATAACATTCTGAAATCCATGCATCGGACTCATACCCGGCAAAGCACCACCAGACTGCTTGAACAGCTTCGTAATGCCATCCCGGACATCGTCCTGCGGACCACAGTCATTGCGGGGTTTCCGGGCGAGACCCAGGCCCAATTCGATGAATTGCTGGATTTTATCAAGTGGGCTAAATTTGACGCCCTGGGCTGCTTTCCATTCTATCCCGAATCGGGGACGCCGGCTGCCCGCCTTTCGGGGCAGCTGCCCGAAGACATTCGCCGCCAGCGTTCCGACCAGATTATGCAGGCCCAGCAGGCGATTGCATTTGCCAGGGGTCATCAGCGGATTGGAAGCCGCCTGACGGTGCTGGCCGATGAAAAAGCCAAATCCTCGGTCATTGGACGCTTTTATGGACAAGCCCCGCATATCGACAGCGTCTGCATCATCGAGAACAGCTCCGTCGTCCCGGGGACATTCATCGAAGCCGAGGTCATCGGCCAGGAAGAATACGATCTGGTCGTGCGCCGCATAAAAAAACAAAAGGGGCATTGAACAAAGTGCCATCAGTGACTATACTATGACCGGCTATGAGTGAAAATCCGACAAGACAACCTGGTTTTATCCGGCATGTACCCAACATGCTGACGATTGCCCGTCTCGGCATGACGGCAGTCATTCTCGGGTTGATTCTGTATGCGCCGCAAACCGGGCAGGAAAAACCTGCCAATCTGCTTTTGGGGGCCTTTATCCTGTTTGTCATTGCGGGCCTGACTGATATCGTGGACGGTCACATTGCCCGCCGGTTTAATGCCACCAGCAAATTCGGGCGGACGGTGGACCCGCTGGCCGATAAGGTTCTGGTCTGCGGAGCATTTATCTGCTTTGCGATTGTCGGTCAGCCCCGGCTGGCCAATTTCCATTTTCCCGAATGGGCCGGGGATGCAATCCGCTGGGCGGTCGCGGCAATCCTGCTGCTGCGGGAGGTTGTCGTACAGACCCTGCGGCATATCGCCGAATCGCGGGGAGTCAATTTCGGCGCCGTCGTCTGGGGCAAGGTCAAGATGTTCCTCCAGTCCTTCGGTATCGGCACCGTCCTGATCGGCTGGGCTTATGTCTCCCGTCCCTGGGGCGACTGGTTCACCCTGATCACCTTCGGGCTGATGGCCGCCGTCACGGTCATTTCCGGCATCGACGCCCTCAAGCGCCCCATCAAATAAGACCTCACTTGCCGGTAAATTCGCTGACAATTTTCAGCGTTTTGCCGGTATCTTCCAGTTCAAAAATATGCGGCTGGGCCTGCGGATTATTGGGCGAATGCAGCACCATCATCAGCTTGCCGTCAAAGGTGGTAAACAGCATTCCATGGCCGCCGTCTTTTTCATAGATGGGTTCATCCTGCTGCTTCCATGGGCCTGCCAGTTTCCCGGAGTCCGAGATGGCAATGCCGAGCGTGTAGCCTTTATACCCGCCGCTGGTCCAGATCATAAAGAGCTTGCCGGATTTGCTGGTATAAAGATACGGTCCGTCCGTCACATGGCAGCCATACTGGTCCGACTTTCTGCTCCATTTGGCATTGCTGCCGTGAAACAGACGCTTCGGTTCTCCGACGGTTTCGGACAGGTCGTCCTTAAGCTGAATATATTCGACCGTCCCGTCCTTGATCTGTACCCACTCGTGACAGAAAACCATATAGGGCACGCCGTCTTCAACCCATAGAGTCCCGTCCAGCGTCATCATGTCCGGCGGCAGTGTCGAACGGTTCTGGAACGGCTTGAACGGTCCCAGGGGCGAGTCCGACACCAGCACCTGCGAACCACGCGTCACCCGCGGCAGCCAGTCTCGCCACTGTTCGGGGAATGGGTTACGCGTATCAAAGGTCAGAAACAGATAATACTTGTCTTTATACTTGTGCATCTCCGGAGCCCAGATACTCACGACGCGGATATCGCCCCAGATGTCCTCCGGGGTCCTGAAAACCGTCGTCGGGCCCTGCCAGGTTTTTAAATCCTTGCTGGTATATACCCGCACACTGTTGCGCCCGGGACCGACCATGTAATATGTCCGGGTTGCGGCATCCGGCAGAATGCACACGTCCCGCATATAGATTTCCGACAGCGGGAGAATATCATTGGAATCCTGCGGCATGCGTCCCTGGGCCCACACCGGCATAGTTATCATGCAGATAGCGACAAAATAAAATCCTGTAAGCTGCAGTCTCATCCTGATCTCCTTTCATTGATTTTATTCACATGTAATCGTATGCACACCCGAACCGATTGAATCAATAAACTGCATGGTGCCCTGCGTATGGGGAGTCACGGCCGCACCATCCAGCGTTACCGCAGTATAAGTCTTTTTGGCCGGCAGAACAAATCGTGCAGTTGTGTTGGCGGGCAGTTCGATGGTAAAATCATAGTCAGTCTGGCCGGACCTGGTGAACGAAACCTTCACCGCCCCGCGAATGGTAGGTGTGGTGATGCCGGCATGACCCAGCGTGCCCGGCCGGGGCTGAATCCGCACCTTCCGGAACCCGGGTTCCATCGGCTCAATCCCCATCACAAACCGCGGGATGATGTTGCCCGGCACCGCACCCCAGGCATGGTTCCAGTCGAGATTGCTTTTGTACTGGATATCCCAGGCCTCCAGCGCCATCGTCGAGCCGACGGCAATCATATTCATCCAGCTCCGCTTGGCTGTCGAAGTCATCAGGCCCAGGGCGTAATCCTCCTCGCCGGCCAGATACAGGGCTTCCATCAGATATTGTGCTCCATACACACTGCACGCCATCCCGCGAGACTTGACAAACGCCACAACCCCGGCCTTTTTATTCTCGGGTACCAGCCCGAATGCCAGCGGCCACATATTGGCATGAAGTGAGGAATGCGTCGAACCTTCGCCGTCGATATACAGCCCGGTCGAAGGCTTAAACAAGACCGTCTGAAACGAATTATAGAACGCCTGAGCCTTCTGCTGGAATGTCGCCGCATCGGCGGTCTTGCCCAGGACCTCGGCAATCTGCTTCATCTGCAGCAGATTCAAATAATGAAACGCATTGACCACCGTGTTGATGGATTTCATATCGTACCCATCCCGCTCGCCGGCCGGCCAATCGACAATGTCGGTCGTACTCGGGTCCAGCAGGCCGTCGGCCCGGGCGGAACTGAGCATCAGCTTGTCATTTTTCAGGACATCATATTGGGCCGCCAGCGATTCGGTATTGCCGGTGTACATATAATCCACCCAAGCCATCATGATGGAGTGCTGCCGCCATTCCGTCGGCCAGGTCGGATGGCTCAGCAGATATTCATGCGAATACCGGGCCAGGGTGAACTCCCGGTCGGCGGCATAATGACAGAGCTGGTTGATGTAGGCGTCCGCCTCGTAGGGAATCCGCTCGCGGTCGCCATCGACATAGACGCCCGCAAAACTGGTTGCCTTGATGGTGTATTTGCATATCTCCCAGACCTGGTTGAGCGCATCATTATCGCACTGGAATGCACTGGTTGTATTATCCCACGGGTAATGAATCGTGACCTGCCGGAGCTGTTCGGCAGTCACCGCAAACGGGCAATTAACAATTTCAATGAAACGGAACGGGCAAATAACGCCGATTTCAGCAGGGATGCGAATCGCGGCACCGCTGGTATTGCGGCTGTCTTTGGGCGGATGAATCTCATATTCAGCCGTACCTGCCGCCAGCGCCTGGTTTACTTTATAATAACGAATCGTCCCGCCGGGGCTGCGGTCGATGACGCCGTCTTTGAGTTTTTCACCAAAATGAATTTCGACGGTCTGGCCGGCAGGCGTCGTATTTTCGGCAGTTAGCTGGACCGCAGTGGAACCGCCGGCGCCGATGCTGGCCAGTACGGTTTTTTCTTTGGGCATCGTCCATCGCAGATAGCCAAAGGCTGCCTTGCCGAAATCAATGAAATAATGTCCATCGGCCAGGGTCTTAATCTGTACGGGGGCAATCTCGGTGCCAACCAGTGCATATTTGGCCGTGGAATAGCTTGAAAAGGCCGATGCGGTTTTGAACTCCTGAGCTGCCGACCAGTCCGAGGGCTGATCATTTTTATTCCAGGTGCGAACCTTCCAGAAATAGCTTTTGCCGGTCGCCAGAGCCGTGCCGCCATAGACCACCTGAACCGAAGCGTCGGAGGGCACCTTGCCTCTGTTCCACATATCCGCCTGCTCGGGCGTCAGTTTCTCCAGCGACGACGCCACCAGCACATGATAGGCCGTCTGGGTATCATTGGACATCTCGGAATTGACCACCCAACTGAACTCCGGCTGCGCGTCGGCAATCGTCGTGACGGCCGGATTATCCAGCATCTCACACATCAGACCCGTCGGGGCGGTTGCGGCACACGCAGATACAGTCAATACACAGAACAAAGCAATACTCTTCAACATGGTTACTCCTGATAGATAATTCGTTAGACACATCATTTTCATCCTGTCCATTTATCTGCTGATCTTACTAGAAATTTTCGGTTTCGTCGCGGCTAAGTACAGCGACATCAACCACGTGCTTCTTCTGCTCGCGGAAGAATCATACCCATTGGGTATTCACTATGGCATTTTCTTGAGATTTTCCCATCGTACCACCCAGGTTCCATCGTCCGGAAAACCGGGAGCATTTT
>JAFGQP010000013.1 GCA_016935635.1 Sedimentisphaerales bacterium | reverse complement strand
TTTAATTTATAAAAGCGACACAAACGTCATTATGGCCAGAATCAGGCAGTACAAGCCGAAAATTTTCAAATTCCTTTTGCGCGACACCACAATCAGTATTTTTAATGCAAATATTCCGACAACACAGGATGCAATTATCCCGGCCAGGGTTGGTATGAGCGGAAATTTACCGCTATTCAGATATTCTATATTTTGATATGCTTTTATTGCAGCACCGCCCAGGATGGCCGGAATGGAAATCAAAAAGCTGAATTCCACTGCCCAGCGCGGCCGGATACCCAGCAGAATTGCCGTGCAGATGGTCGAACCGCTGCGGGACATACTCGGCAGAATCGCCAGCCCCTGTGCCAGCCCGATCAGAACCGCCGCCCCGAATCCAAATCGTTTCAGACCGATATGGCCTTTGCGAAAATCAGCCCCGAACAGAAACAAGGCCGACACCACCCACCAGAATCCAAGCCCGAACATCCCGCGTCCTGATTCCAGCAAATCATCAAAAAGAATGTACAGGACTCCGGTAGCAATAGTCGCGACAATTCCCAGAATTGCCAGCCGCACCGGCGCCTTTTTCTGGACCAGCTCTGACGGTTTCAATCCGGATTTCAATGCTGACACCAGTCCGGCAAAAAATCGGGTAATGGTTTTACGAAACACCACCAGAATGGACAGCACCGTCCCCAGGTGCAGGGCCAGATCAAATACAATCATCTGCGGATTTTCCGCATCCATACCCGGCAGCAGATGCTGAAACAGGACCAGGTGGCCTTCTGACGATACCGGGAGAAATTCAGTCAAACCCTGCACAGCTCCCAGCAGGGTGGTGGAAGCAATCGTCATGGTTCCTTCTTCCTGCGGCAAACCGTTCCAGTACGCCAGTGTTCGCCCGGCAATCCAGATACCCGCAGCCCATACACCTGCGGCAAGATCATCGGCCAGTATTCCCCAGCCGGCCGGCAGTTTTTCCAGCTTTTTGCAGGGCCACGGCTTGACGATGTCGAAGAGCCGAAATAAACCAAACAGAAACGCCGACATCCAGCAAAAATCAAGCGGTGCGATCAGTTGCGCCAGCAGCAATGCCAGGGCTTGTCCTGCGACTTCATCACTGACAATCTGTCCCGGATCCGTCCGTCCGGTTTGCGCGATCACTGAAGGCGAGCATGCCACCGTAACAATGCATCCCGCCCCGAGCAAAATCGCCATCGTCCAGATTGCTGCAGCAGGTCCGAACAGAATCCCAGCCGTCATGAAGACCACCGCAGGAAGCAGCGATCCCCATGTCCCCGGAGCTCCCGGCAGCAATCCCAGCCCTAAACCGCTTGTCCATAATCGATTCATCAGGAATCCTTATGAATGTAATAATTTCTTTGGAAAGCAGTCTGCCCAATGCGGCTGCTTTGTGACCATCCGGCCGATTTTCGGCTCATTCCATGCCGCTGTGCGTAAAACGGGTTCTTTTTCCAGCCGGACAGCAGGATAATCAAGCGAAGAATTTTGTGTGTGTCGATCCATATCCGGCAACTCACTCCTGCATGGTCATTGCATAGCGATCCGTCATCCCGGACACATAATCACAGACAATCCGCTTCAATCCTTCCGCGGCAATCATGTGCTGATAATAATGCGGCATCAGTTCCGGCCGGGCACTGTATTTCTCGAACAGCCGTGTCAGCCATCCGCGAATGGCTGCTGCCTGTCCGGCAATCTTCGGATGATAATACAGATTCGTATAAAGAAACCGTTCCAGCTCGCGCAATTTGGCTTCCACCTCCGCCGACAGGTCAATCAGCCGTACCGGGCAGTCATACACATCCTCCAGTGACTGAATCTGATGCTTCTCGAGAAGCTGCCTGCTGGTCTCGATGGCATCAATCGCCAGATAATCCAGAATCGCCTTGGAAATCCGCGTCCGTCGGATGACGATATCATCAATTCGTTCGGCCCCGACTGTACGGCAGGCCTCCTCATACAGCGTTATCCCTTTGAGCTGCTCTTCATTCAGCAATCGCGAACGCAGGCCGTCTTCCAGGTCATGACAGTTATACGCGATCCGGTCGGCAACATCAGCAATCCGTCCCTCCAGACAAATGGCCTCCGCCGATCCTTCGGGATTGTCGTAAGGGCTCTGGTGTTTGGCCAGCGCCATCCGCGTTTCATACATCAAATTTAATCCCGCAAACGCCGGATACGGATGCTCCAGAAAATCCACGATTCGCAGCGATTGCCGATTATGTTCAAACCCGCCGACATCGGCGGTCAGCTCGTTAAGTACCGCTTCCCCCGCATGGCCGAAGGGGCTGTGCCCCAGATCATGAGCCAGGCAGATCGCCTCCGTCAGACTTTCATTGAGATTCAGCACCCGCGCAATCGTTCGTCCGATCTGGGCGACTTCAATACTATGCGTCATGCGGGTCCGGTACTGGTCGTTCAGGCCGGTGGTGAAGACCTGTGTCTTGCCCTCCAGCCGACGAAATGCCGCGCAGTGGATGATCCGGTCGCGGTCGCGTTCAAAATCGGCACGATACCGGTGAGGCTTTTCCGGAAATTGCCTGCCCCGGCTGTTGTGTTCGGTGACGGCGTATGGGGCAAGTGTCTGAGGCATATTATACTGATCCTGAATGAAATTGTCCGCCCGAGGCGCGGCTGCGTACTGTTTCAATGTGTTCTGTGGCCATCCTCGCGGCAAAATGAGTCTTGTTAGGCATATACAGCCGGTAATTGATGTTGACGGCTTAGTTCCAGCAGCAGGGCATACAGGTCGGTCATACTCTGACTGATGACATCCGTATCACTGCAAACATGCATGAAATTGGTGTCCCCGTTCCAGCGCGGCACCACATGGATGTGCATGTGATCGGGCAGTCCAGCCCCCGCACACCGGCCGAAATTCATCCCCACATTAAATCCGTGCGGATGAATCGCCGCCGACAGCAGCTTTTGAGTGTCGCGAATGAGCCGCGTCATCGACAGCAGTTCTGATTCCGTCGCCTGCTCCATCGAGCCGATATGACGCGTCGGGGCAATCAGCAGGTGGCCGTTGTTGTACGGAAAACGATTGAACACCACCACCGCATCCGCCGTCCGCCACAGCACAAAGTTCTGTGCATCATCCTGCGGCGCGGCAATATAATCGCACAAAAAACACGGACTTTTCTGGGACAGCCCCTGGATGTATTTGATTCGCCATGGGGCCCACAGGTTGTTGCGTTCCATCGTCTCCTCCATCCCCGATTACGGTTCCAGCTTCTGAATCCGCAGGGTCTGCTCGATGGCCACATGCGGCACGGAATCCCCCAGCGGCATCAGAAACGAAGCCGTGGTTTTCAGCAGATATTTCTGAGTATCGCTTTCCACAGCACCGGACGTCAGGTTAAATACCTGCTTGCCTTCGCCTTCCAGCGACTGGAATTTATAATCCCGCAAAAAGCCGAACAGCCCGCGCATCTGGAATGTGCCTGTATATGGCTTGGGAAAGTCCTCCACGGTTTTATCGCTGAGGGTATAGGTGCTGGCAATCAGGGCCTTTTTCTGCTCATTTTCATCGAAAACCGAATCCAGCCTGAAAGTCGTTACCCGACAGGGCGGATTCGGAATCGGCACCGGCCAGGCAATCAACTGGGTATTGGTCCAGGTCGCCCCCGGATTGACTCCCGCCAGCGGGTCCGGCACCGAGGCAATCGAATCCCACAAATACCATTGCAGGGCAACAAAATCATAAATCATATCCGGGTTTTTGACCCGCAAATCGTTACGTGCAGTATCAAATGCCGCCTTGCCGGTGTCCAGCAGCAATTGCTCCAGTTCCTTGAAGTCTTCGATTTGACCGCTTGGCGACAGTTCCAGGCTGAAGGTCTTGCCCTGCAGGCTTTCCATCGCATCCGAACCGCTGCTGCCGCGTCCGCTGAAAGAACTGCGATTCACCTTGACTGCCTCAAATGTGCATTCAATCCGGGTCAGTCCAAACGGATCCACCTTGACGGGCTTATACGCCATCGTCAGCTCGATCGATTCGGTCATTTTCTGCGGCTGGCCCTGCTTGTTGCCGGTTGTCGAGCCGGTCAGTTCAATCGTTACTTCCCGGCTGGAGGTCATCTGATAGCGAAGAACTTTGCCTTCCTCGAAATTGACAATCAGCAGATTTTCGCCTCGCTGAACGGGGCCATGGCATCCCATAAGGACTGCCGCCATGCATACCATCACCGCGTACAGCGGCCGGGTCAAATGCTGTGTTCCAAAAACCATCCCGAATCCTTTCTCTGGATAGGTTGGGGGTTAGTTGAGCTTCTTGAGACTGATGCTGTAGGTCAACTGCATCAGCAGGGTGTCCGGCGCGGCATCGGCCGGAGCGTTTTGCGGTTTTTCCTGGGCAACATAGCTGCTGACCAGTGTTTCATCGTATTCAGAAACCGTGCCGTCGGCTGGATTCATCACCAGTTTTCCGGTGAATTGGTCCTGGTTGTCGAACATCTTGGCGAAAATACCCATGCTTGATGCACCTGCTGACTGATTCTCGACGGGTTTCTCCAGACTTTCCTTGGCGGCCATCGTCACGATCACTTTATCCTTGCCGGCTTCGCTGACCGTATAAACCTTTTCAAAAGTCTTGGGTGCCAGCAGTCCGGGAGGCGACGGCTCAATGCTCGACCAGCTCTTCTTGGCCGAAATCACGTTCTTGTCCCCGGCAGGCAGCGGCAGCTCATGACGTTCCAGGATGCTTTCGTCCATAAATATCTTCTGGGCGATCTTCTGGCCTTCACCACTGACAACCACTGCCCGGGCCGCAGCCGCATCCACCACGGTGACTTTCGCTTCCGGGCTGATGGCGATTCGATAGCTCTTGCCGATAATACTATTCAGTGCATCACCTTTGTTCTTTTCATCGGCGCTGTTAAATTCATACCGCACTTCATTTTTGTTGACCATCTTGCACTGCACAGCCTTGAGGGTGATATCCGCAATGGCCGAACCATCCGGCTGAATTTCCGCAATCTTCTGGTCATACGTCACCGTAACGACAGTACTGGTCTGTTCTTCCCGGCTTTTGTTTAAAGTCGGCTGTTCAAATTTGAAATCCTTGATCAGCTCAGAGGTGGATTCATAGGTGGCTGTCTGCCCGACAGTGGGGGTATAAGCCATTTTGACCGAAGACGAACATCCATGCATCCCTGTAATCAGGATTGCTGCCGCTGACATTACACATACTCGCATCATCCGGGACATAATTTTCTCCTTAATCTGGACTGTGCTTGCCTTGCATTTTTTTTGCCGGCCAGAATACAGCTTCAAGCTGCGGTTCAAACCGCCGGACCCGAAAACTGATCTTCAGTGTGCCGTTTCGCTTACAATCAAGAGAATTATAGCTGGACTATACCCCCTTGACAAGGTTTTCTTTTGCCGGCATTCTCAAATCATACGTATATTAGGTATCGGCTGAAGAAGGCCTTCAAGTAAAACACCAAAACACAAAAAAGAGGTTTTTTTGCCCCTCAAATCGCGTTATAATACCTGAACTTTTCGGCATTTCAGGGCCGAAAGGCAAGATGGACTACTTTTTTGGAGAAAAACAATGCGCAGCGATACAGTAAAAAGCGGTTTTCAACGGGCGCCCCATCGGGGCTTGTTGCGGGCCTGCGGTCTCAAAGATGCAGATATTCAAAAGCCGTTTATTGCAGTAGCTAACAGCTTTTGCGAGGTCGTCCCCGGCCACGTCCACCTCAATAAGGTTGCCGAGGTGGTTAAGCAGGCCATCCGCGACGCCGGCGGCATACCCTTCGAATTCAACACAATTGCGGTTTGCGACGGGGTCGCCATGGGGCATACTGGAATGAAATATTCACTTCCCAGCCGTGAAATCATCGCTGATGCCGTCGAAACCATGGTTCGCGCCCATTGTTTTGATGGTATGGTATGTATTCCTAATTGTGACAAGATAACACCCGGAATGCTTATGGCCTCCGTTCGCGTGGACATTCCCACCCTGTTTGTCACCGGAGGTCCCATGGCCGCAGGCAAGACCAAAACCGGCAAAGCCGCTGATTTAATCACGATTTTTGAGGGTGTCGCCGCCTATAACGCCAAGAAAATCAACGATGAAGACTTAAAAGACCTTGAAAGTACCGGTTGCCCCACCCCCGGAAGCTGCTCCGGCATGTTCACCGCAAACAGCATGAACTGTCTGTGCGAAGCCATTGGCATGGCCCTGCCCGGCAATGGAACAATCCTGGCTGTCGATCCAAAACGTCAGGAATTATACAAACAGGCTGGCCGGCAAATTATGGAACTGGTCAAAAAAGACATCCGACCCTCAGCTATAATCTCGCAAAAATCTATCGACAATGCCTTCGCCCTCGACATGGCCATGGGCGGCTCCACCAACACCGTCCTGCACACCCTCGCCTTAGCCAGCGAAGCCGAGATTGAATACAATCTGGATAGAATTAATTCTATTAGTGCCAAAGTCCCCAACATCTGCAAAGTCTCCCCGTCCAGCAGTTGGCATATCGAAGATGTCGATGCCGCCGGCGGAATCAGCGCCATTTTAAACGAAATCAGCAAGATTCCGGGCCTGCTGAATCTGGAATGTATGACCGTCTCCGGCGTTTCCCTTGGCGAACGCATCAAAACCGCCGAGATTAAAAACACCGACTGTATCCATACCCTCGACAAGGCCTATTCCAAAACCGGCGGCCTGGCCATCCTTCGCGGCAATCTCGCACCCAATGGCTGTGTGGTCAAATCCGCCGGCGTTACCGCTGCCATGCTCAAGCACTCAGGCCCCTGTGTCATCTTCGACAGCCAGGAAGAAGCCTGCGACGGCATCCTCGGCGGCAAAGTCAAGGCCGGCGATGTGGTCATCATCCGCTATGAAGGCCCCAAAGGCGGCCCCGGCATGCAGGAAATGCTCAGTCCCACCAGCTACATCATGGGAGCGGGCCTGGGCGAATCCGTCGCCCTGATTACCGACGGACGCTTCTCCGGCGGTACACGCGGCGCCTGCATCGGCCATGTCAGCCCCGAAGCCGCAGTCGGCGGCCCCATCGCTCTGCTCAAAAATGGCGACATCGTCGAAATCGACATCCCAGCCAACACAATTAAGATCAAATTATCCGACGCCGAACTGGCCGAACGCAAAAAACAGTGGACGCCGCGGCCCCCGCGGATTACCAAAGGCTGCCTGGCCAAATACGCTGCCATGGCCACCAGTGCCGACACCGGCGGTGTCCTCAAGTGGTAAAACCAATCCAATACGGGTGAGTCGAAAGGCTCACCCTTTTTTATTTGGATTGCCAAAAAACTTTATCGTAACCGCACTTTTGTTAAAATATGAAAACCGGGAAGATTTGGTGGAGAATCGTTTTTAGACCCCAGCGGGGTTGTATAAAATAGCCGGGGGTGTAAACCCCCGGAAGCGGATTATTAATGGTTAAGCCCCGGCAGGGGCAACACAGAAGCGTTTTGCAGAATCATTTACAATTAAAATGAAGCAAGTAAAACTCAGAACAAGATGGTTAATATGAAAAAAACAGTAATTCATACTCTGGTATATGCATTTTTGGCAATAGCAGCCCTGTCCGGCTGTAATCCCGTGATGCCCAACGTACAATCCAGCCAACTCGGCAGAGAAGAAACGCAGGAAGCCGAAGTTGTCGCCCGCAAGTTCGCCCTCGAGCAGCTTAACATCCCCAAAGAGAAGCTGGATCGTATGGTGGCCAGTGCCCGCGGGTATCAATATTCCAAAGTCACCACCTGCGTCTTCCATTTCTTCGACCCGACCGTCTATCCCCAGTGGCAGTCGATCACGACAATGCTCGGCGGCTTCCCGGACTATTTCCGCATCACCGTCGATATGGACGCCATGCAGGTCAGCAGCTA
>JAFGQP010000152.1 GCA_016935635.1 Sedimentisphaerales bacterium | reverse complement strand
GCCGACTGGAAGGCGATAAGCAGACTTTATACCGTACCGGCCTGGTGGCGTGAAGCCAAGTTCGGTGCCTGGGCTCACTGGGATCCGCAGTCGATGCCCGAACAGGGGGACTGGTATTCCCGCGGCATGTATATCCAGGGCAGTCCTCAATATGAATATCACCTCAGGCATTTTGGACATCCATCGGAATATGGTTATAAGGATATCTGTCATAATTGGGTGATTGACCGATGGAATCCCGATGAATTGATGGCGCTGTTTGTCGAAATGGGTGCCCGTTACTTCATGGCCATGGGAGTTCACCATGACAATTTTGATTGCTGGGACTCGACCTATCAGCCCTGGAACTCGGTCCGAGTCGGACCTAAGGTGGATATCGTTGGCACGTGGGAAAAAGTCGCACGAAAGCATGGTCTGCGTTTCGGCATTGGATTTCATAACTCGCCGCCTCGAACCTGGGGTCAGTTTATGCCTATCCGTTACAGGGGCGATAAAAAAGGACCGAAGCAGGATGTTCCTTATGACGCGATGCATACCATTCTGGACGGAAAAGGCAAATGGTGGAAAGGCATGGATCCGGCGGATCTTTATGGGCCGGTTCATACCGCTAAGGAGCCGCTGCGATCACCCTTTGCCAACCAGTTCATGTGGCGGGTGGATGATGCCATTACCCGGTATCATCCGGATGTAATTTACTTCGATGAGGCAGCGGGTAACTCCCTCTGGGATTTAGGGGTGCATATGGGACTGGATTTTCTCGCTCCTGTGCTGGTGGCCAATTTCTATAATAAGTCCATTGGGTGGAATGATGGCAAAATGGATGCAGTGATCAATCTTAAGTGTGTCGGCGGGCACTACAACAGCTTTAAAAACAATCCCGAACTGATTCCCATCGTTGAACGTGCCCTGGTCAAGAGTACCGAGGCTATCATTGAACCGCAAATCATGGCCTATCCCTTTCAGACGGAAACGACTCTCCAGAACTGGCACTACCAAGCCGGTCAGGAATACTTAGATGCCAAAAAAGTAATCCGATTGCTGATGGAGAATGTTTCCCGAAATGGGACCATGCTTCTCAACATCACACAGCGCGGGCGGGGTGATCTTGATCCTGAAGTTGCCCGCACATGCAAAGATATTGGCGCCTGGCTGAAAGTCAACGGGGAAGCTGTTTACGGATCTCGCCCATTTGAAGTCTTTGGCGACAATTCAGTGTATTTTACACGCAATAAAGGCAATGTGTACGCTGTGCTGCTGGAATGGAAAGGCGGTCCGATTAGCCTGAAGGCTCTGCACGCCGGCGGGGCAACACTGGGCAAGGTATCCAAAGTCGACCTTCTGGGTTCTGATATTCCGCTGATATTTGTCCAGAACGAGCAAGGTCTGATGGTGACGCCCGGCGGATTGATACAGCCGCTGCCGGATATTGTCAGCCAGTCGCTGGCATCGGAGTGCCGGGTTTTGCGCATCACCCATGACAAAGGCTGGTTCAATGACGATGACCCAGGTGCGACCTTTCCCGGATGGCTTCGCCGCTGCAATCTTGGTGCCGGCGACTTTAATGACGATCTGACCAGCAGCAGCACACAAGGCGACGTCTGGAGTTGTGAATTTACCGGCAGCAGCATAGAGGTTATTGCACCGCGAGAAGCAGGAGCAGGAAAGATCGAGATTCAGATTGATGGCCAGACCCGCGCAACGGCAGATCTGTCCGCCACAGGTACGCGTCAGGCTCAGCAGGCAGTCTGTAAGCTGACTGGACTGACTTCGGGCAAACACACCATGAATATTGTCAATCGCGGCCCCGGCCCTGTGGCTGTGGATGCGATTGTCATTCGGTAAACCGCCTGTCTTTGTAAAAGCTCGATTGTATGACCAAGGGGCACGATAAGAAAAGGATAACTCTGAAAGTGCATAGAAAAAGAGATAACGGTTAAATTGCTGAAAGCGATAAAGATATGAAAATCATAAACACACGACAGGCTTGCGTTAGTATATTAATACCCCTGTTATTTTCGATGCAGGCTCGGGTGAATGGACAAACGAACGCAGATAAGGCTGTCTCCCCCAGCCGGATTCCTTATGCCGCGGTGCACGTCATTGGTCCGGACGATTCCGAGGCTGTTATGGTGGAAAAGGCAGCGAAGGTTTTACCTCGCCCTAACCAGACGGCCTGGATGCGGTTGGAATGGATTTTTTTCCTTCACTATGGCCCGAATGCCTTCAATCACGTTGAGTGGGGCAGCGGACGTGAAGAACCCTCGGATTTTAATCCCGCATCATTTGACGCCGAACAGTGGGTCCGCGCGATCAAAGACGCTGGCGGTAAAATGATCGTGCTGGTTTGCAAGCATCATGACGGATTATGCCTGTGGCCAAGCCGATATACCTCGCATTCGGTCGCGTCGAGTCCCTGGATGGATGGAAAAGGCGATGTGGTGCGAGCGGTTTCCGATGCGGCCCGCAAGCATGGGATTAAGCTGGGTGTCTATCTTTCACCGGCGGATCTTTATCAGTTGCGGACCAATCCGAAGAATCCCAAGGGCTACTATGGCAACAACAGCGCTAAAGTGCTTTCGACCATTCCCACTGACCCGGACGGTTTCAAAACAGACCCCGTCAAAGGCCGTGAACCGGCCCTGGGTGTTGGCAGTTATACCTATACTGTAGATGATTACAACCGCTATTTTCTTAATCAGCTTTATGAATTGCTGACCGAGTATGGGCCGGTCCATGAGGTCTGGTTCGACGGTGCCAATCCGGATCCGAGTGTCCAGGAGACCTATGACTACGCGGCATGGTTTGACTTGATCCGTAAACTGCAGCCGCAAGCGATCATTTTCGGCAAAGGGCCGGACGGGCGCTGGGTGGGCAATGAGGGCGGAGTCGGACGCACCACGGAATGGAGTGTCATTCCGCTGCCGATGTCACCCGATAAGTTCAACTGGCCTGACATGCAGGCCGGGGATCTGGGCAGTCGTGCTAAACTGACGCCCGGTTCTCACCTGTGGTGGTATCCGACAGAAACCAATGTCACCATACTGGATCGTGGAGCCTGGTTTTGGGCCCCCGACAAAAAACCCAGAAGCGTGTCTCAGCTTGTGGATATTTATTACACGTCAATCGGCCGCAGCGGAAATCTTATTTTGAATCTGTCTCCGGATGACCGCGGCCTGATTTCGGATGATCAGCTCAATGCCTTAAGCACAATGGCAGAGGTCGTCCGGGATACATTTGCAGTCAATCTGGCTTCAGGCGGTCAATTGACAGCGGATAACTCGAATACACAAAACAGCCCCGTACAGGCTTTAGATGGAAATTTGGATACCTGGTGGGAAGCCGCGCCGGGCCAGACCCGTGCCATAATAACTCTGACACTTCCAAAGACCGTTACCTTTGATGTTGTTTCACTCCAGGAAGCCGTTGATCATCGAGGCCAGCGAGTCGAATCTTTTCTCATTGAAACATGGGATGGCTCGACTTGGATTACAGCAGAACATATCGCATCTGATGAATTGACTACCATCGGTCACAAACGCCTGATACGGCTGAAGTCTCCGCTGACAAATGATAAGGTGCGTATTCATATCACCAGGTCCCGTCTGGAGCCGACGCTGGCGGAAATAGGCCTCTTCAAACAGCCCGCTGCCTTATTGCCTCCTGTGATTTCAGATCGTGACGCCAAAGGCATAGTGACCATCCGAAATGATCGCGGCTTGAAGATGGTTTATACACGTGATGGTTCTTTGCCGACACCTCACTCGACCGTTTACATCACACCGGTTTCCATGCCGCTGGGCGGTACGATCAGAGCAGCATGTCTGCTGCCGGATGGAAAACTGGGCATTGAGGCATCCAGGTCTTTTGCGGGAATCATGCCGATTGGCTGGAAGGTCATCGAAGTTGACAGCCAGGAAATAAATGGACAGGTCAATAATGCTGCTGCCAATGCGATTGACGACAACTCTTCGACTTTCTGGCATACTCGCTGGCACAATGATTTGAAACTGCCCCATTTTATCACGGTTGATATGGGGACTTCGCATCGGATCGGAGGATTTATTTATCTGCCGCGTCAGGATAACAACGCGAACGGAACCGTTCAGCGGTATCGCTTTGAAACAAGCACTGACG
>JAFGQP010000151.1 GCA_016935635.1 Sedimentisphaerales bacterium | reverse complement strand
AATACAATAGATAATGTGATTGCCGGGGTGACGCTTAAACTGCATGATACGACCGTATCCAGTGAAAGTTCGACTGGATATACAACCGTCGAAGTAAACCTGACGCGGAACACAGAGGAGCTCAAGAAGAAAATTACGTCGATGGTTGACAAATACAATGAGCTGGCGACTTATTTTAAGGAACAGACGACTTATAATACGGAAACAAAAACATCGGGGATTCTGTCTTCGGATTACAGCTTGACCAGCATTTTGAATCTGATTAAAAATCCGCTTCGCTCCGTTGCCACGGGTTTCAGTTCGTCGGATTCCTTTACCCGACCGGAAGATATTGGTCTTAAAATCGATGCCGACGGGACACTGGAACTGGATACAGAAGTGTTCGATGAAGCGATTGTAGAGGACTACATGGGCGTGCTGTCACTGTTTGGCGCCCAGAAGACCGGTCTTTCCACGGGTGCCGATGCCGCGTATGTGTCATTCTATGCGTCCAGTAAATATACCGATGCGGGATCGTACGATGTGCAGGTGGAAGTGGATGCCTCGGGGAATATCACGTCGGCGCTGATTAAGCTGACCACGGAAAGCTGGGCCCAGGCTCGTTCGATGACCATCAGCGGCAAAAACATCAGCGGCAGTTCCGAGCTGGATGGCAGCAAGAATCCGCTTCATCCGGAATTCGACCTGAATTTAACCGTGGATACCAGCAAAACCGGAACCCTGAATGCCACCATTCAGATCAAGCAGGGTTTTGCCGGGGCGATGTATGAAACCGTGGATACATCGCTGAAATCCGGAGGGCGTGTTCCGCTGGTACTGGATAGTATTAACGACCAGATTGCGACGCAGGAAGACCGGATTACCAAAGAGCAGGACCGTCTGGAAACCTACGAAACGCGGCTCAGGCAGAAATATGCCCGGCTTGAAAAGATGCTTAATCAGATTCAGCAGCAGTTCTCGGGGATCAGTTCCATGTAACGATGGGTTGTGCATGAATGCAGCAGCCAGACTGGGGCAGGAGATTATCGGGGGGCAGGAACGGCGGTGATTGACGCCAAGCTGGCTGTGTATTCCGGCAGGGCCGCGGTTGTGCCGGTAAAATCACCGAGGATCAGGGTGTGCAGTCGTGCCCCGATTTTCTCCGCCATGATTTCAATCATCTGGGGGCCATAGATGAGGATTTTATCATAGTGTCCCGCCAGTTCCTCCAGGGCTGTTTCAATGCGGCGCACCGCCTGTGTTTCCACATCGCCGGCCGTAAAGACGCTGATTTTCTCGATGCAGGTGGGCTGTGGGCTGATGACTGTTTTGGTTTCCTCCAGATCGAATGCCTTTGCTGCGGCCCTGCGTTTGGGCTGGGCATCAATCAGCAGGACCCTGAACTCTTTTCCGGCAAGGCCGATAGCGGTATTGACCGCGGCCTGCACGCCCAAACTTGTTCCCGACAGACTGCTCAGCAGGATGGCCTGCTGAGGCTCAAGTTTCAGTTCGGCAGCCAGATTTGTCAGCTGCCGGTAGTAATCCCGGGAATCTGTCCAGGTCAAACGATGAACGGGACAATCGATGGTTTTGATGACAACCGGAGGGGCGGCAGGTTCAAAATCGACAATATTTTCCCGCAGCGGGGGAGCATTGCGAGCCTGCTGCATAAAGTCCGGATTCAGCAGCTCGGTCTGTTCTGCCTGCGCATCTGCTCCCGGCAGAGCGATATTATTTCCATTCGGCTCCTGTTCAGTCTGGTCTTTTTTGAGGCACAGGGCTTCTTTACGCAATAATCCCGCGCAGCTCCAGGCCGAGGCGACGGCCGGAAGCATGGCAATCAGGGCCAGTCCCGCTGCCTGGGAAGCCACGGTTTCCAGTAATTCGGCATTGTAGCCGCCCGCAAGGGTATCGCTGAAGATCTTGATCCCAAGTGCCAGAAGAATCATGACTACCGCAGAGGCGGCTTCACATTGCATCAGGACCGCGATGGATCCCATGGACCCGAAGAACCGCATCTCTGTCTTGATTTTATCCAGGACCGATTTGGCCTGTTCCCGGGAGATGACGTTCAGGCTCAGGTCGGCCTGGAGGCCGGCTCGTTTGACCGGGAGAATTTCCTGGGAATACCTGCGCACCGAATGTCGGATTTGCCGGGCGGATGACAGAATCATCCAGAAACTGAGCAGCACAATCAATACCGCCAGAATTGCCGCGGTAATGACTCCGGTACCCAGTACGACCTTTCCGATCAAGCCGATGACCATGCCGGCGGTCTGTTCGAGGAGAATTTTCCGGATTGTCATGGCGACCAGGCAAATTCGCAGGAGGTTCATTGCGCCGACGAGGAAGCCGAATCCCCCCAATTCCTGACAGTTTACGGCGGCCAGGCACACGGCAACTACCGCGGCGGTCAGGAACACACTGAATACCCAGACAATGTCCATCATCAGCAGGGGCATGGGTATGAGCAGACCGGCCAATACTGTCAGCGCGGCTGCGGCAAATACTGCATCCAGCCGGTAATGGATTGCTTCTGATAAAACAGACTCAGTTTGTCGTCTTTTCATCTAACGCTTTCATTCTGATAACTCGGGCAGTATAGCGTCTCTGGGGAGGTTTGTTCAAGCGTTATTTGGAATAAGCGTGTTTGAGACGATAAATCACGGCCAGTACTTCCGCAACGGCGGTGAAGAGTTTTTCGGGAATTGGCTGGTCCAGCTTGACGGTGGCGTAGATTTCACGGGCCAGGGCGGGTCGGCGAATGATGGGAACGCCGTAGGAACGGGCGATTTCCTTGATTTTTTCGCACATGTGGTCGCCGCCTTTGGCGATGACGATGGGGGAAGAGGTCTTGCCGGATTCGTAATACAGGGCGACGGCCACGTGAGTCGGGTTGACCAGGACGACGCTGGCCTGGGGGACTTTTTTGAGCATCCGCCGCATACCGAGTTCGTATTGTTTGCGGCGCAGCTTGGATTTGACTTCCGGGGGGCCGTCACTGTCGCGGTTTTCTTCCTTGACTTCCTGACGGCTCATTTTCAGCTTTTCAATATATCTCCACTGGCGATAGAACCAGTCAATCGCTCCGATAACCAGCAGCCCGAGGCAGATACGTATGACCGCCCCAAGGACGACTCCGCCAATGGATGACAAGACGTGATTGACATCGATCCATTGCAGTGTTGCCAGGTAGGTGATTTTTTTGCTCAGATACAGATAAACCAGCAGCCCGATGAACGCCAGCTTGACAATAGACAGCAGGAGTTTTACCAGCGATTCCGGCGAGAACAGTTGTTTGAGACCATTGACGGGGTTGAGTTCACTGGTTTTCCAGGCCAGGGTTTTTGGGGTGAAATTCAGGCCGCTGATCATAATACTGGCACTTACGCCGCAGACCGCCAGTGCCAGCAGGAACGGGGCCATAATCAGCATGCTGCCAATGATTTTTGAATTGATATACGCGATAAAAACCTGGCTGTTTTCGATTAATTCTGAGCGGCAGCTCAGGCCTTCGACGAGTTCGTTCTTGCCCCAGGAGATAAACCATGGTCCCAGCAGGGCACAGACTGCCAGCATGGTCACCAGCGTTACGGCCGAGACCATTTCGGCGCTCTGGGTGACCTGTCCTTCTTCGCGCGCCTTTTGGAGGCGACGCGCCGTTGGCTGATGTGTTTTATTGGTATCGGCCATGGGTTTCTATGCTTGCGTTAAATCACCAGCAGTTTATCCAGCCAGAGGACAAATTGCTTGAGGTACTCGTTAGCGAAGGGCATCAGGATGCCATAAATAAGCAAACCCAGCCCGACCCGTACGGGCAGGCTGAGAAACAGGATATTGGATTCCGGGGCGACACGGGCCATAATGGCCAGGACCACCATCAGCAGCAGGAAGATGGCCAGGACCGGGGCTGACATCTGCAGCGACAGCATCAGCATGGCCGAACCTGACAGGAGGATGCTTTCCATGAGTTTTCCGATATCGGGAATCTGGCCGATGCCGAACTGGTCGTAGCTGCGGGCGATGATTTTCAGCAGGATGTGGTGTCCGTTGGAGGCAAACAGCAGCAGAATAAAAAAGATTTCGACCAGGATGGCCAGAGCATTTTCCTGTTCTTCGGTCAGCGGGTCCATTTCACTGGCGACATTGAGGCCCATTTGCTGTTCTCCGATCCGGGCGGCATTTCGCACTACGCCAAAAATTGCATATGCCACAAGCCCGAGAGCCAGCCCGTAAACAGCCTCAGAAGCGGTCCAGATGATAATCTGCAGGGTATCCGGGGCTGCGGTTAACTGTGGCCCCGGACTGATGCCCGCAAAGAAAATCGCCAGCAGGACGGCGACAGCGGTTTTGGTCTGCGGTGGGACGGATGCCCAGTTAAACACCGGCGAGGTGGTGAAAAACGTGCCGACTCGTGTGGTAATCAATATAAAGCCCAGTATTTTGCCGGTGATGAAGGTGTCCATGGATTACTGGCCATAGTTCTGGATTTGATTGAATATTTCCGTGGTGAAACGCATCAGCACCTGCAGCATCCAGTTGCCGAATAACAGGGCAGTGATGCCGGCGGCGACGAGCTTGGGGGCCATAGTCAGCGTCATATCGCGAATGGACGTGACGGTCTGAAACAGGGAGATGATGATGCCGGAGATCATGCAGGCCAGCAGTATTGGTGCCGAAATCAGCAGGGCGGTTTCCATGGTGTGCCGGGACAGGTATAAAATGGAGTCGATAGTCATTGTATCATCCTTATCTGAAACTCAAACTCAGTCCCTGTGCCAGGATTCCCCATCCATCCACGAGGATGAACAGGATCAGCTTGAGCGGCAGGGAAATCATGGCCGGGGGAAGCATCATCATGCCCGCACTGAGCAGGATACTGGCGATGACCAGGTCCAGCAGCAGGAAGGGGATAAACAGCAGGCATCCGATTTCAAAGGATGTCCTGAACTCGCTGATCACAAATGCGGGGGTGATGATATGCAGCCCGAGGTCTGCGGGATTGGATGGCGGAGTGACCCTGGCCATGTTTACAAATAAGGCCAGGTCGCTTTTACGGGTCTGGCGGAGCATAAATTCCTTGATAATCGAGGAAGACACGCCAGCGGTGCTTTCGAAATCCAATTCGCCCTTCAGATAGGGCTGGATGGCCTGTTCGTTCATTTTGATAAGGGTTGGGGCCATTGTGAACAGAGTCAGAAACAGGGCCAGGCCCATGACGACGGTGTTAGGAGGGATATTCTGAGTTCCGAGTGCCCGTCGGACGAAACCCAGCACGATAACGATTCGTGTAAACGAGGTCATCATAGCCAACAGGCTGGGGATCAAGGCCAGCAGGGTGAAAATGGCGACCAGTTTAACCGGCGTGCTCCACTCGGCGGGTTTTTCCTGATTATCTGTGGTTGCTTTGTCGATTAAATCCACAATATCCGGAATCTGGGGCATGGTATTGGGTGCGGCAGGGGCCGGAACGGCTGGTTCTTCGGCTGCACAAACCCAGGCAGGCAGAGTCAGATAAAGACACAGCATAATAAGTCGTGTAGTGAGCTTCATTTATTGGTCCTCTTGCGGTAATGAAGCGACGGCACCGGTCAGATCGGTCAGGAGGCGGATGCCTTCGGGGCTGTTGCTGATCAAGAGCTGCTTGCTGCCGGCCTGAATCAGATGGATTGAACGTCTGGTACCCAGCGGGAGAGTTTCAATCACCGACAAATGGCCGCCTTTGCCTCTGAGCCAGGGATTATTCATTTTTTTGAGCAGAAACCACGCCCCAGCACCAATCAGTGCCACGAAAAGCAGCATCAGGAAGAATTGGCCCATTAATTTGCTGCTGCTGAAACCGCTGCCGGAAGTGTCGTTTTTGAGATTCCATTGGTCCACGACAGTCTGCTGACTGTCCTCGGGAGGCAAGGCTTTGGCTTCACCGAGAGCGGGGCGCAATACGACCTGTCCTACGATGCTTAAAATCAGCAGCAGGGCAAGACATATCAGACGTTTTTTTACCATATTCCCATTCCTGAATAAACATACTGTAGCTTGGTGAATAGATAAGCAAAAATTGTGCCTTAACACGAAAACTTGATTTTGAGTTGAATAATGAGGCAATAATTGAATATGCGCAATAAAATCAGACACCTGTAATGTTTAAATTACGGTGTTGGACGCAGAAGGCGACTAAACTGGTTTACAATGAAAGCGGGACTTAGTCTGTTTTTTGCGTCAGAACTGCAATCATAATTTCGGTTTCTGCGCTGACTAAGCCTTTTTGGCCCACCCAGTCGCCGCCAGGCCCGGCCCCCCAGCTATAAATCGACCAATTGGCATTTTCAGGTTGTTTTGAGCGAATAAAATCCGCAACGGCCTGGGCTCGCTGGGCAGACATGGTCCATTGGCGTTTTTCGCCTCTTTCGCCTGCGGCAATGCCCAGAACATACAGGGTTATCTCCTGGCCGGTCAGGTTGGTGATCAGCTGCTGACCATAGTTATTCAGAAAGGTTTGGGCCTGTGCGTTGAGAGTGATTTGGCCTGGCTTAAAGTGGATATCGGTTGGCAGGAAAGTTCTGTTCATGCCGGAGATCGGACTGGGCGTAATCTTGGCCATTTTCTCGATATCCATCAGCACCCGCCGCATCATTTCGGTGTGGGCATCCAGTGAGCGATTTTGAGGCTCGTCATTGCCTTCTTCGGCGGCATATTCGGGTTTGGGGTGTTCAAAATCTGTGCCGTCATTTTTGGATGATTCATCCCCTGAAATTCCAAGCCCGTCGAAGGTGCGTTTTAATGCCGCCTGTCCGGCTTCGAACTTGTGCTCTGCTATCTGGACAGTGGCCATACTTTGCAGCATTACAAAAAAGGTCAATAAGAGCGTTATCATGTCTGAAAAAGTAACAATCCAGGCCGGCGTGCCAGGTGCTTTTTCTTCGCCTCTTTTCCTGCCCATTATTCGTACACACTCCTTTCCAGGAGGGTGATTTCCAGCCGACGGGCTTGGAGGGGGTCCTGGGTTGTGGGGGATGAACAAACGCTGAATCGTTTTTTGTCCACTCCGCCGGCGGACAGATAATCCATTACCATCAAAGCCCGATCAAGACCGATTTGAGTATTCTTGTCCGGGCCGTTTTCGCTGATAACGATCCGTCCGGGAGTATTCAGAAAGAATTTTTCAAGTGCATTGAGTACCTGTTTTCCGGATTCGGTCAATGCGATGCCGTTTCCCCAGAAGACTTTTTCGGACTCAATGGTGAAGACTTTGAGGTTTTTGAAATCCAGCGGTTTTTGTTCTTTCATGAAATTGGAGCTCATCGCCTCGGCAAGCGTTCTGGTTTCCGACCCTTCCTTGGATATCTGGGCGGTGGGAGACTGATTTTTTTGCATCATGGATTTTTCGACGGAACCGCCGAACAATCCCACGCCGGGAAATGCCTTTGAGAAAATCTCTCCCAGGGCCGGGATGGTGTCCTTGTCAAAGGATGCAAAGCTCATCAGCAGCACAAAAAAGGTCAGCAGCAGCGTCATGCAATCGCTGAATGTGAGCATCCATGCCGGCACCTCACCGCCGCCGTCGTCTTCCACTGTTTTTTTTGCTCTGGCCATTATACCGTTGCCTTGACTTCCAATCTTCGTCCGGGAGAGATAAACGCCTGGAGCTTTTCACGCACGACGGTGGGATTTTCTCCTTTGCTGATGGTGCAGATGCCTTCGACGATCATTTCCATGGCCAGAGTCTCTGCTTTGGAGTAGATGCCCAGTTTTCCAGCCATTGGAGTAAAAATCAGGTTAGACAGGATTGCACCATAGAAGGTGGTGATGAGAGCGACTGCCATGCCGGCCCCAATGGAATCCGGGGAACTCATGTTGCGAAGCATCTGGACCAGACCGATGAGTGTTCCAATCATACCGAAAGCGGGGGCAGAAGCGGACATGAACTCGAGAATCTTTTTTCCCTGAGCATGACGTTCCTGCAGATATTGAATCTCCAGTTCCAGCATATCGCGGATGTTGCCTTCGTCCTGTCCATCCACCAGCATTTGGAGTGCTTTGGCCATGAATGTATTATCCACCTTGCGAATCTGCTCTTCGAGGGCCAGGGCGCCTTCCCTTCGGCTGATGGCTGCAAAATTGACCATTTGCTGGATGATATCGGACGGCCTGGGTACTTTAATCAGGAATGTTTTTTTAATGACTGAAAAAATACTGAGAAACTGAGGCAGCGAAAAATGAATAATCACTGAACACAGCATTCCTCCGATAACAATCAGAGCCGAAGGCAAATCCCAGAAGACCAGCAGACTGCATCCCATCAGGATTGACCATGCAATCAATCCGAGGCCGACAACTAAACCAACGATTGTTCCGATATCCATACCTTTGTTATCTCCCCGCGTCCGCTTATTTTTCTTCGCGAATGCGTTTTAGCTGCAGACTCAATGCTGCGGCGACTTCCGGAGCATTGGTCCCGACTTCGCCGAGCAGTTTGCCGGCGCTGCGTTCATTCATGTAATACAGGATTTTGACGGCGTCGGGGATCTGGTTATTGGTAACCATGGTGGCCAGAATCTTACCCGCCTGGGCCGGGTCCATTTTGTCGTACGTTCCTGCAATCCGCTGGAAATTCGTTCTTTCCATGGTTTCGATTTCCACGACGCTGTTCTGGATGGCTTTTTCCTTGTCCTTAAGGGCAAGCAGGCTCAGATTCAGCTTTTCCTGGATCTGATTAAGCTGCTCAATTTCTTCCTGAAGCGTCTGCCGCGTGATTTCAATCTGCTGTTTTTCCTGCTCAAGGGTCTTCTGCTTGTCGTTATATTCCTGCATTTTCTGGCGGATATCGAAAATCAAATTCTTCAGCTGCGTTTCGGACATCCCCAGATCGTCGGCGGCCTGAGAACGGGCCATCAAGCTGTCGAGAACCGTATTTTCGGTCGGATTATCCGACGCCTGAGCGGAGTTACCCTGATTTTGTGCATCCGTCTGATCGGCAGGGACTGCCCGCGACTTTTTGAGCCAGAAACTGACTCCAAAGGCTGAACCGAAACTCAGCAGGCCCGCTGTCAGCAGCAGAATAATGTGGATTTTTTTCATATTTATTTATCTCCCATCGATTATTGAGACGTCTGCGAGGCGAGGAGCTCGGCCGGGTATTTCCGGGCTTCATCTGCGCGGTGCAAATACATGGGCCGGGCATTCTCTGTTTGCTTGTCGGACAGGATTATTGCCCTAGCATACGTCGTGCAGCCTGCCTCATCGGTTATTATTTGTTCCTGACGATTTTGTTCTTTGCGATACTCTTCCATGGCTCTGGCACGCAGCTTTTCGAGGCTCTTTCGTTCTTTGCGGATTGCCAGCAGCTGGACGATTTTCTCTTTACGCTGCTGCTCCAGTAATGCCAGTTTGTCGGACAACGCTTTCATGCGTATATCCAGAACGTGGGCAAACTGCAAAAACATCTGCTGTTTTTCCAATCGCTGGTCAGCGGACAGCGTTCTCATCTCGCTCAGACGTCCGCGAATCTGGGCCTTAAGCATCAAAATCTGGGCTCGTACCGTTGCGGCCTGTTCACTGAGGGAGGCCAGTTCGGCCCGCAGCATTTCGTGCTGCCTGACCTTCAGGTCCAGCAGTCGCTGAAGTCGCCATACAAATCGTTTCATTTAGATTCTCCTGACTTCATGTTATGACATCCTGCCGGCGGCGGCCGGTTTGATTATTTTGGCAACAGGTTCACTAAGCAATTGATCCCATGCGGCAGCGATGGTTTGCAGGCGTTCAACGGTCTGATCGAAGGGGCTTCGCTGGCGAATCGGCTGCACCAGAAACTGATGTGTCCTGTCAATCAGGGTTATCGCCCCGTCAATCCGGCGGTTGCTGCCGGGAGCAAAGGCTCCTATGCTGATCAGGTCTTCAGCATCCATGTAGGTGGCATAGATTTCTCGAAGTTTCTGAGCGGCCTGGCGATGTTCCGGGGCGGCCACCGTGGTCATTAATCGACTGACGCTCTGTAGAATATCAATGGCCGGATAGTGGCCGCGGTCAGCAAGTTTTCGGGTCAGGACGATATGGCCGTCCAGCAAAGAGCGTGCACTGTCAGCGACCGGGTCGTTCATGTCATCGCCTTCGGCCAGCACTGTCAGGATGCCGGTGATGCTGCCGTGTTCGTCACAGCCGAGACGTTCGATCAGCTTGGGCAGCAGGGCAAATACGCTGGGGCAGTATCCTTTGGTTGCCGGGGGCTCCCCTGCGGCAAGGCCGATTTCGCGCTGTGCCTGAGCAAACCGCGTCAGGGAATCCATCATGAACAGGACATCGTTGCCCTGTTCGCGAAAATACTCGGCGATGGTGGCGGCGACAAATCCCGCCTTGACGCGCTGAATGGCTGCCGAGTCCGAGGTGGCCACAACGACCACGCTGCGGGACAAACCTTCGGGACCGAGGTCTTTTTCGAGATATTCACGGACTTCTCTGCCGCGCTCGCCGACCAGTGCCACGACATTGACGTGGGCGGCGCTGCTGTTGGCGATTTCACCGAGGAGGACACTTTTGCCGACGCCGCTGCCGGCAAAGACTCCCATGCGCTGTCCCTTGCCGCAGGTCAGGATGCCGTCGATGGAACGAATACCCATCGACAGGGGGGTGGTAATCATCTCGCGCTGCAGGGGAGCTGGGCTGGTATTATGAATCGGACGGAGCTGGCCGATGAGAGGGCCTTTGCTGTCAATCGGTTCTCCCAGGCCGTTCAGGACCCGGCCCATCAAGTGCGGCCCGACGCATACCATGCGGGGCTTGTCCGTGGCGCTGACCATGTCGCCGGGCCGGATGCCTTCGATGGAATCCAGCGGCAGCAGAACCAGGTTGCCCTTGCGGAAGGCCACCACTTCGGCTTCAACCATCGTGCCGCCCTGAAGGTGTATCCGACAGAGCTGGCCAAGTCCCACAGACGGACCGCTGCTTTCGACAGTCAGTCCTGAAACGCGGGTGATGGCTCCTTTCCGCACGCCGACCGGGGCCTGTCGAACCGCCTGCATGAGAGGCTCAAAATCCACAAATGATTGTTTTCTGTTTTCAGTCATTGTTTATGACACATTGTGCAGCGCCGTTTCGATTTGGCGCAAATGTTCCTCTATGGTGCATTCCATGATGCCGTCACCGGTTTCCACCATGCATTCCGCGCGGCCCACAGACCAGTCCGGCGTCAATTTGACATCCTTTCCGACAAGAGTCCGGCCGTTTTTAATCAGTTCCTCACAGGCTTTCAGGTCGTCCGGATTAAGCCGGATTTCGAGTACCGGGCCGGAGGCATTCTGCTGGATGGCCTGGATCAGGATCTTATCAATCTCATAATGACCTTTTTCAATATCGCGTGCCAGGATTCGGGAGGCAATCTGGATAGACAGATGAATCAGCTGCTCCCGGTGCGATATAAACAGGCTGCGTCCATGAGCCTCCACGGTCTGCACAGCCTGCTCAAGCGCCAGACAGAGCGATTCCAGCCTGCTTTTCAGTGCGGCTACTTCTTTGGCCTGAGCTGCGGAAGCCGTTTTATCCGGTGCTGCTGCACCGGGATCCAGGATACGGACGGCACCGATGGCTGACTCGAGCTGAACACAGACCATTCCGACCATAACTACTCTTCCTCTTCGATAAACAGCAGTTCTCCGGCTTCATTGGCTTCCCGCAGGGGTTTGGCCACTTCTTCTCGTGCAGCCTGCACATCTTTTTTTCGCGGTTCTCCAATCAGCGACAATTCGTCATCGATCATCTGTGACAGACGTTCTGAAATATTGGATCGGATTTTTTGAGTAATCGCCTCTTCGGCACCAGACAACGCCTTGGCCAGCACGCCGGCTTCCACTTTTCGCAAGAGACCTTGCAGGCATTTATCGTCAATTTTGACGATATCCTCCCAGGTCACCATCAGGGCCTTGACGGTGTTGGCGGTGGTTTCATTACGATTGCGGATTTGCCCCAGCAGGCTGTCGCGGCGATCCTTCTGCAGTCCGCTCAGCACAAGAGCCACTCTGCGGAGTGTTTCCTTGCTGGCGTTGTCCTTGATGACCGGCGCCTGCTGTTCAGAGTTCATTTCCATGAGCCGATTGCATACGATTTCGCCAATGCGCCGCAGCGTCTTGATGGAAACATCCTGCGGGACGGTCATACGCCAAATGACCTGAGTACTCAATTGTTCGTCCAGCTTGGCCAGTACGTCCGTGCTGAGTTTGGGAGGAAGGGCTGACAGGACCAGAGCGATGGCCTGGGCGGGTTCTGTTCCCACGGCGGCGGCAATCTGTTCAGCAGGAGCGTTGGAAATATAAATAAAAGGATCTTTCTCACGGACGGCCTTTTCAAGACGCGACTGGATGTCGGATGCTTTTTCTTTTCCTGAGGTGTTTTGCAGAAGGCTGCTGACAAAACTTTTGACATGCAGGGACCCCCCGTCGCGATTTTGCAGTTCGGTGCAGAACGTCCGGCTGATCGTTGTGGCCTGTTCTGAGCCGCTGAGCCCTTTGGCATCCAGCTGGGCCAGTTCCATGGCGATTTTTTGGAGCACCTCGGGCGGCTGTCCTTTGAGCAGTTCGGTTGCGGTCGCCGGATCCAGTGTCGTCAGCAGCAATGCGGCTTTTTGAATTCCACGAAGCATGGCGTTTATCGGTCCTCAGAAAGCCAGTTGGCAAACAATTGACGTACCTGTTCGGGATTCTGACGCAGTTGGGAGGCAATATGCTGACGGATGGCATTGGCTGCATCGGCGCCGCTGCCGGCGGTCAGCAGGGCGGCACTGCCGGCTCCCAGTGCATTTGCAGATTGCTGGGTGGCTGCTGCGGCTGCTTTCTTGCCGGCACTGGTAAATATCTTCAATGCCAGCAGTGCGCACAGGGCCAGAATGCCCATGGAAGACTGCCGTGCAATCTCGATATAACGGTCCCATTTGTCAAAGCTCATCACATCGTTCATTTCGGGGACCATGGGCCGATTAAACGGCACATGTCTTACGGTGAGATTTTCTTCTTTTAACAGCTCAGATCCGATGGCCGTTCGAACAATGGCTTTAACATCTTCTTCGGTCAGCAGCAGGGCGTTTTCGGCCGGCGCAGCGGCTTGAGCCTGCTGGTCTGCGGGCTGAGCCTCATCGGTTTTGGAAGCAGGTGCCTGGGTTTTGGATAAATCAGCGATAATGGATACCGACCAGCTTGTAATTTTGCCGGGGGAACTTTGACGCGTAGTGACGGTCTGGGGGACCTTGTATTTACTTTGGGTGGTGCCGGTTTTTTCTGTCATGCCCGGATTGGCATTGTTGCCGTCGGGTGAAGCCGACGGCTGCTGAATATTGGAGGATTCGTCCACGGTTTCTTCTTCGGGGATTCCTTTTTCGTAGATCGTTTTGACTTCCGATTCGCTGGTCATATCCACCATGGCGCTGGCCAGAACGGTAGCCTTGCCCGGCCCGAGAATCAAATCCAGGGAACGCATCAGCCGTTCGGTCATCTGCTGTTCAACGGCGGCTTTGTAATCCTTGTAGGTATTTGCACCCGCAGCGACGATATCGGCTTGTGCGGCACCGGTCAATAAATTGCCCTGGCTGTCGGCGATAGTGACATTTTCGGGCTTGAGGCTTTCGACCGCCCCCGAGACCAGGTTGGTAATCGCGGCTGCGGAGGCCTGACTGAGTCGCCAGCCGGGACGCAGCTTGAGCATGACTGAAGCACTGGCCTTTTGTCCATCGCCGGTGAACATGGTCTGTTCTGGCCGGACAATATGGACGCGGGCGTATTCCACGCCGTCGAAGAACTGAATTGTCTTGGACAGTTCACCCTGGAGGGCGCGATTATAATTGAGTTTCTGGACCAGGGGACTGACGCCAAGTTTTTCATTATCGAATATTTCATATCCCGGTTCGCCGTCTTTAGGGCCGAGGCCCTCTTTGGCCAGCATGGCGCGGACTTCATAGACTTTTTCAGAGGGGACATAAATGCTCGACCCGCCGGTGCCCATCTTGCATTCGATGTTTTGTCCCTGGATTTTATCGGCGATGACTCCGGCCTGCTCGGCATTGAGATTGCCATACACCAGCCGCATCTCGGGACGTGTTGCCCACTTGGTCAACAGGCCGCCTGTGATGATACAGGCCATGATTGCCGCCGCGAGCACTGCCCGCTGCACCAATCCAATTCGCTGCCAGACTGCGTTGATTTTGTCGAACAAAGGTTATTCCGCCAAAAATGTAAGACCGAGACTGTTTTAGACCTGCATCCGCATGGTTTCTTTGTAGGCTTCGACCAGTTTGTTGCGAACACCCACCAGAAGCTTAAAGCTCATATCCGCCTTGGCCATGGAGGCGACGACGGTGTTGATGTCCTGCTGTTTGCCGCTGAGCAGGTCCACGATAGACTGGTTGGATTCGGTCTGATCCTGATTGACCTGTCGAAAGGAATTGAGCAGGGCGTCTCCGAACTTGTTCTGCTCAGTACTCTCCTGTCGGATACCCGGCTGAGAAAGCGGGCCTTGAATAGCCGGAGACTGCAGGTTGGGATTAAATTGTATTGACATAAAGATATTCCTTAACGAAGGAGTTCAAGACTGGTTTCCATCATTTTCTGATACCGCTTCAGAATCGCGGCATTGGCCTGGTAGGCTTTACTGGCGACATTGAGGTCGATCATTTCCCGCGGCCAGCTTACATTGGGCATGGCCACATAGCCGTTTTCATCGGCCTGGGGGTGCCCGGGATCCAGAATATACTGAAAATCGCTCGGATCCTGTTTTAATTCTCCCGCCTCAACTCCACTGACCCCATCGTTGCTTTCTTCGGCTTTGAATTCCAGCATGAGCCGCCGGTAGGGCTGTCCGTTGCCAGTGTCGGTAGTCTGCATATTGGCTATGTTAGACCCAATGACTTCTATTTTGCGGTTGGTGGCTTTCATGCCGGACACCGCAATATTAATTGTGTCAAACATATTGCTTTCTATTTTCATGTGTCGGAATCCTTTCCGATTACCTATTCATAAAGGCTTTTGATAAAAGCACTTAATATTGCAGCTTGATTGCCGAGTCCATCTGCTGATATTTCTTTTTCAGCAGCGACATATAAGCCCGATGCCGCAGGGAGTTTTCTACCATTTTTCCCAATTCGGAATCCAATGAAACATCGGAGCCGTGTTCATTAATTGGGGTATTATGTGTTTGATAAAATTCCATTTCTATTTTGTCGGGATTAATATTTTCGCCTTTGTCCATCGCCTTTTTGAGTTCCATCTCAAAATTAACATCAATACGCCGATAGCCGTCGGTATTCATATTGGCAACATTGCTGGCAATGGCCTGCTGGCGGAGACCCTCGGCCTGCATGGCTGATTCGAGCAGATTGATGACTGTATTGTCTTGAATCATAATTTTTCCTGTCCTGCACACTGTTCCAAATTGACACACTATCAGTTGCTCTTAATTGAGCAATCTTTGTGCCAGGAACAAAAAGGGGCGTTTTTAAGATAAAAAGAAGTGTTTTTTGATCCATGCCGGAAAGTCAGATGTAAAAAATATCAAAAACTGTATGACCTTTGGACAAGTTTTCTATATTCAAATAAAAGATGTTATATGTATAATGTAATCCAAAATATGCTTTTTTATAATCCAGGCTTAAAGAGCCTTGCAAAAAAGAGCGATTAGCGTTAGATTACGACAATTGCTCTGGCCAGCTAAAATGATGGAGAGGTGTCGGAGCGGCTGATCGAGCTGGTTTCGAAAACCAGTGTACCCATTGGGTACCGCGGGTTCGAATCCCGCCCTCTCCGTTTTTTCTTTATTGGCTAAAATCACGTCCATAAGTTCTTGTAATTCAATGGGTTGCAGATTCTT
>JAFGQP010000150.1 GCA_016935635.1 Sedimentisphaerales bacterium | reverse complement strand
GGTTTCTGACCACTGCTGTTTATGATGCTGGCGTGTTATGCAAGGACGATTTAATGGCCAGCGCCATTCGTCGCCGGGAGCCGGTTGTTCTGGCTTACCCGCGTTCGAGTATTACTGAGCATTTTGCGGCAATCAGCGCCAGATTAGGCAATGTAAGCCGTAAATGTTCTGAAAAAGACGGATTTTTCAAAAAAGTTGTAAACTGGTTATTTTAAAGTTAACCCGCTTGTCCGTTTGGCCGAAATGAACGTGCTGCAGTGTTTTTAAACACTGACGATGTGCAGTTGAACCGCTAGCCGTTATCGGACATTGACAAGTGAAACAAAACCGCGAATTACAGACATGGAGGTCTTTAAAGATGCGTGGGACCCGGTCACAGAATATAGAGCAGGTTTGGCAGGTGTTTTTTGCTTCCCGAAGCGAAGACGCCAGAAATACACTCATGGAACATTATCTGTCTCTGGTCAAGTACACAGCGGACAGAATCTGTGCTAAATTACCCGACAAAGTCGAGTTGGATGATCTGGTTAGTGCCGGCATCTTTGGCCTTAAAGACGCCATTGAAGCATTCGATCCGGGACGGGGAGTAAAATTTGAAACCTATTGCACTCCGCGCATTCGCGGCAGCATCCTCGATGAACTTCGAAATATGGACTGGGTACCCCGTCTGGTACGTGCACGCTCTCATCGCCTTGAAAAGGCCCTGCAGACCCTGGAAGCGCAACTTGGCAGACTGCCCAATGAACGAGAATTGGCCCAGGAAATGGAAATGCCGATGGATGAATTCCATCGTTTGCAGCGGGACGCCAGTGCTATCGGGCTGGTCTCACTGAATAATAAATTCAATGAAAGCGAAGGCGAAAAAGATATTCGCGAAATTGATATTGTTGAAGACCAGCGCAGCCAGAACCCGGTGATTGAAGCTCAGAAACGCGATTTGAAAAACCTTTTAACCAAGGGACTGACGCGCGCCGAGAAGCTGATTATCATTCTGTATTATTATGAAGAAATGACAATGAAGGAAATTGGCGCCACGCTGGATTTGTCGGAATCGCGTGTGTCCCAGATGCATTCGTCGATTATTGCCCGGCTGAAAGCCCAGATGAACAGCCGAAAAAAAGAATTCGCGGTTTCAACTTAATGGGCCTGCATCCTCTCAAGCGACTGCATCCATTGACATGCCATGGCGGATAAATCATACATGTTGACATAGCAGTCCGGCTCCCCTTCCGGGCCACTGACATCCGCCGCCAGTCCATGACCCGCATGAATCACATCGATACAGGTGCTCAGCGGATTTGAAATCAAAACCGCATCCGCAATCACATATCCGTTAGTGCCCGCATTGGAAATCACCACCGAGCCTGAGCCGGCAGAAAAGCGATATCGCCCCAGCAGATTCCACCTGGCCCCATTGGTCTTCTGATTGATTACATGATTCGCTGTCCCTCCATCATGATTGACTGCCACCGGAACATTCGAGGCTCGGTTGTCGTGAGATGTCCATCGCAGATAGACGTCATAAGGCCCGGCGGCAGGCACATTAAGCCGGTATGTAATAGAGTTTTGCCCTTTTGACCCATTGTCATCGTGGAGATAATTCTGGCCGTAATAGCCGGAAACCGAACTGCTCGCTCCCCAAGTCCCCACCTTAACCACGCTAGTGTCGCTTTCTGAATCTATCACGGTTCCTTCGATCTCTTCACTCGGATCCTCCCAGTAAATCCGCTGGCCGCGATCAATGAGGGTCTTCTGGAGCTGCGGAACGTCCACGGCATGAAGACCGATCTTCCCGCGTCCAATCGCCTGAGCAATGGCGGCAGCCGAAGACTGCCCCAAAATCATAAAGACCGGCTCCATCCGCACCGAACCATAGGCAATATGCGACGCAGATACACAGACTGGAACCGCCAGGTTGGAACACTGACCGCTGCGCGGGATGATCGCCCGGTATGACAACCGATAGGGCGTATTGCCGCCGATCTGCACATCGCCTTCATTTTTGACAAATCCGGACGCATTGACAAAACGATAGCAGTTATGAGAATCCATATTATAGGATGCCAGCCCCATGGAATCTGTGGGCCGGGTCTTGCCCAGGAAATCATGTTCGGTAATCACATAATCCGACACCATCCGGCGGGCTTCACGGATATACAGCTGACAGGGCCAATTGCCGGTTTCGGTAAATTCATCCGCCGCCAGGCCCCAGTTCTGCATTTTGGCCTGAATGGTCGGTACTATCTGCCCGACCGCCGGATCGTTGGTAATAAACCACCAGAGGCCCTGAATATACGTCACGTGCCGCTGGAAGATGGTTTCCCGTTCCTGATAGCTGCCGTTGGGCCAGTTGTAGTTCTGACCAATAAAATCGGTTGAGACAGCACCATGGTTATTGGTATCGGTTTTCCCGTTTTTAATCCGGTCGAATTTATTAAAGGAGCTGTCAAATTCCGTCCCAAATCCCGCCGTAAAATAGCGCTCCAGCAGAACATACCAGCTCCGGTCATAATTGGCAGGCTTCGGGAAAGGCACGCGATTGGCAGCCACATCCGTCATGCAAATCCTGAAATTGTAGGCCTGGATGCGATGATCCCCCTGACCGGCAACGGGAATGACGGTTTCGATGCCTGGAAGCAATCCGCTGCCGGGATCACCGGCCACCACATAAGGACTTACATCGCGGAGAAACTGGTGTGTGTTTCGAACCTGCTGACCATTATAGGTTTCACCATAGGCCGCATTGCTTTCCCGGCCTGTAACATAGGTGACGCCCGCCGCCGCCATCAGGTCGCCTTCATAGGTGGCATCGATAAAGTAGTCGGCATTAACCGTCAGGCCGTTTTCCGTCGTGATCCGCACAATACGCCCGTTGGACATCACCACACCGGTGCTGCGATTTAAAAAGGCCTTGTAATACACCTCCACCCCGGCTTCCTGCACCATATCCTGAAACACGGCCAGGGCAACCGAAGGCTCAAATGCCCAATTTTCGGCCTCTCCGTATTTGGCTCCCACACGCTTGTAGAATTCCCGAGCAATTCCCTGAACCGCTTCCTTGTTGCCAAAGTCTGTCCAGCCCAGCCCCCCCGCCGACAGGCCGCCCAGCCGGATACCCGGGTGAACAATCACAGAACTGATGCCCAGCCGCTTTAATTCCAGCGCTGCGACCACACCCGATGATGTGCCGCCATAAATACAGACCTGTGTGGTAATGGTCTTATTGAGATTCTGTTCCGGCGGAAAGTAATAATGAAGCAAATCGCCCGCCTGTACTACTGAGGATAAACAGGCTGCAGCCAGAACGCCCAGAAAAGAATACTTTATCGCTTGTGTCAAACTGTTTATACGCATGTTAATCCTTTCTTTGGCGAAGAATCTCATCCGCAGCTAATCCTGCGAATAAATGTATTTTGCTGCGAAACAGGTCACAGAACATATTCAAACATACTACAGCCGCATCCTGAGCAGGCAATTCCATTCCGGACCAGTATATCATTCAATTATATCCGTCTTTTCCCATTACACCACCTATTTTTATACAGATCAAATTTCAACAAGTGTTCCCCCACACTTAACCGGTTTGAACGACCGGGTCTTGCGTACAAGAATCTTCGCCCGCCGCAGCTATGGGAACGACAACACTCAGCAGCAAGGCAATAATGGCAATTACAGCCAGTCATTCAATCAGGGTAGATCCCCGACCCTGTTTTGGCGTTTCTGCATTACAACAATCCTTGACAGATACGTAGCGTTAACCGGGAATTCCCGAGACCCCGACGACAAGCCGGGGCCTCGGAAAAAACATTTATGTCTGAATAAACAGGGATACTCCAGGGACGGTTACAGTGAACAGCCTTCGCCTTCGGGGTCGTTGCATTGCAGCCATTCTGCGGCCAGCACCGACAGGTCATAGATATTGACATAACAGTCCGGCTTGCCTGCGGGACCGCCAATATCCGAGGTCATCATCGGGTTCAGATAACGTCCGACAACCTCATTATAGATCAGTAAATCACCGCATACCGGCTCATTGACGGTGATGGCGATCTCGTCGTAGATATCTCCCTCAAGACCCGCCAGCCCATCATGCACCGCCAGCCGCAGGGTATAGACTCCCTCCTGGCTGAACGTCGCGGTTGTCTGCACTGCATTGGGATTGCCAAAGCTGACAAAGTCAGCCTGCTCAGGATTGGTCACCGTCCAGACAGCCGTAAGGGTATCTTCTGCATTCAGGTCCTCGATATCCGCATCCAGCGTGACTGTATTGTTGAATTGCTTAATCAGCTCAGTCGGGATATCCGGATCGATGGTGACACGGGGAATTGCGTTGATACCCTGCTGAACCAGGCCCGCCAGCGCACCCGGCGTGAGGGCATAGCTGTACAGACGCACATCATCGGCCAATCCATCGAGTGAATGACTTGCATCACGACGACCGCCAATGGAAAGTTTTGATGCCGCACTATAATGGATTAACTCCTGCGTCTCTACAGCAGCATCTTCAATTCCATCCACATAAAGCACCGCACGTTGTCCATCAAAAGTTCCGGCCAGATGATGCCAGTAACCATCCAGAATATTGGTCTTGCCGGTCACCCAGACTTGCCCGGTGTCGCCCTGCAGAACAAATTCAGCCGTATTGGCATTTTCGGTTTTACGCAAAATCCAGTTAAAGGGAGCCGTTCTGCCAATTAAAGTACGATAACCTCCGCTTAACATGTCCGCTTTAACCCAGCCGGCGGCGGTCATTTCCCATCGCAGCCCCTGGACATTGGGGTCCTGAGCAGTCACCTCATTAACATCCACAATGCCATTGCCGAGGAATTCCAGTGCGCCATTGCCGACCCAGCCGGCAACCCAGCCGGGAATCGTATTGGGATCGGCCAGCGCCGCCAGATATCCATTGTCAGCCGCAGTGTTGCCTGCAGCCGCATCGAGCATATCCGCGGCCAGTGTCGCCTGCGGCATATCCTCAAATCCCCACCATCCCAGCAGCACATCATCCACCGCCGAGTCCTTGACACGGATATTCATTGTGTCTTCACCGGTATAATTGTATGCATCCGTGACAGACACCTTCAGGACATACTCCCCTCGTCCACCGACAAAATTCACACGGGCATTCAGGTCGTGTTCGGTTTCGCCGGCTTCCGTCCCGAAAGATACCGCCGGGCCGCTGATTTGGGTCCACTGCACAATCAGATTGGCCGCCGGAGTGTCGGTATTGGTCACCACCGGCTGCATCACCAGCGAATTCTGCGGAAGAATCAGTGTCGTATTGGCACCGGTTTCCACAACCGGGGCAAAGGGATTGGACGAATATACAGCAAGATTATCGACTAGAATCCGGTTGGCCCCGCGACTTAAGTCAAAATTGATGGCATTAAAGGAAGCTGCCGCGGCACTTTGATAATGGCTTAAATCGCTTTTATCGAAAATAACGGCATCGGTTTTAAGGTCGATTATTTTGAGTGAATACGTTCCCCGCCAGGTACCTTCAATGATCATACGATACGGATTAATAATCCCGCTGTCAAAATTACTGGCTGCCAGCAGCCCTGTGGAATCCAAGGTGATCCAGCTGCTTCCATTAAAAATCGCGATACTGGTCCCCTCATATCTGAGGTTAAACACAGACGACGTTGCCGTGGAGGTATTATTCTGCAAATTGAAATTGATGTCACGACCGGTTGGAGCATCCTCGAAGGCAAAATCGAACGTGACATAAAAATAGGCTGAAATAGGCGTAAATCCCTGCCGGAAAAAATAGGTTGATGACTGATTGTTGCTCACTGATGTCAGCCGCACTGACGAAGTCCCGTTCAACAGGTTCGACTCAGCCAGCGTTACAGGGCCGCCTTTGCTCCATCCGTCAGGCACGCCGGACGTCCACAGTTCGAAGTCTCCGTTGGTAATCACTAACGCCGCCTGAGCCTGCGACAGCAGCGCAAGCAATACCATAACCATCCACCATGTACCTTTTTTCATGATCATCGCCTCCAGTAAAAATTACCTTGATTAAATTCTACGACATCGATTAGTCATTTTTTTATTCCGTCGATTCTGCGGATTGTATCCCCAGAACAGGCCCGCCCAGAAAACACCGATCCGAATGGATGGGGTCTCTTTCCGTATCAACCCTGTGATCGGTTGTCAAAATCGTCAGAAAACGGTCTTGCGGCTGTATCGGAATACGAACCGCTTCGGACGAATTGATGGGCATGGCAAGCAGACTCTTGCGAATCTGGCCATCCACCACAATCCAGAAATCCGCCCGCCCGGCCATGGATTCCGACGACGCCGGCTCAGCCAGGGCTGGATTCGGCGCTATTGCGCAAAGAGTTTCAAAAGACACAATTTCAAACCCAGCCAAATCGCTGCGAATCGCGTCCAGGTTAAAGGTGATGCCGGCGTTGGCGTGCATGGTAATCGCCGGCAATCCCGGATATCCATAGACTGTGTCACCAACGGTCAGGCGGCCTCGTTCGGAGTCATAGACATTGCTCAGAACGGATATATCTTTACGAATATTTCCCGAGGTATCCGGGCATTCCTTAAACAGTGTCCCCTCCGAACTGACCACAATGGGCCCTTCGCCGCCATCCGGCACAAACACCCCATCCACATACTTCAGATCGTCCACTTTTGAATAGGGGGACGTTGCCTTGCGTATCGCAGCGCCGCGCTGAATATACTCCATGTATCGTCCATCCGTGGGGTCGATAACCATCTTCGGATTTCCGCCGCCAAAGCCCCTGCCCCCGCTGACAATATCGGCCAGATCAAGCCCGCTGCCCCGCCAGATCAGCCCTGTCCGGGAATCAATGCTTCGCACAAACCCCCGGGGCTCGACTGGAATCGATACCACCTTTCCGGCACGATTGACCCGCCGGGCCTGGTCCACCTGCAAAAGCTGGCTGCTGCCCACCGCTCGCCCCTTGGACCCCGGAATCAGCGATGCCTTGCCTTTGAATAAATGCACATCACAGGTCCCGTCAAAGTCCGCCTTGACTGCAAACTCCGTCCCGAGATCAATAACCGTCGCCATAGGCGTTTCGACCTTGAATCCCTGAGACCGGGTCGGGACATGGGCAAATAACCGCCCCGACCGCAGCGTCATATCATCAGCCGTATTCAGCACAAACTCGGCAGGCGCTTCAATTACTACCTCGGCACCGTAATCAAACTCGACTTTGACAATCCCCTTCTGGAGCCAGAAGGACTCGGAACCACAGGCCAGCCTGCTCCCGATGGGACAGGTTTGTCCGCCGGAAAAGACCGCATCGATACTGTCGGTCAGCGTGGCCACTTTGGCCGCTCCCTGCGGATTAAAACGAAGGAACAGGATAATCAGCACCGTCGCAGCAACCGATGCAAAAAGGGTCAGCACGGAAGACCGGCTCATTTTATAGACCACCTTCTCGCGTTTGACCTGCTGGATGAGTTCTTTACTCGAATCCGCTTTGGCCTCGGCAATACACACCGTCGGTGCGGTGCTTTCTTCCCGGGCCAGCGATTGCAAAAGTGTGGTGTAATCTTCAGACTGTTCCTGGCCGGCTTGCTCTGAGCCTGACAGGCGACCCGCATCACCATACGGCGACAATTCGCCATACAGACGCATGAAATCCAGATATTGCCCTCGCGCCTCGGCATCTTCTACCAGCAGACGATTCAGCGCTTCGGCCTGCTCGGCGGTAATATCCCCTTCCAGGGCACGCAGCAGCAATTCATTAAACTGAGTTTGTCGGTCGTCGAATTTCATTGAGCATCCCACACCGTCAGTGTCCGATGAATACATCGCTGCAGGTTGGTATGAATGGCAGTCATGGTTTTATAAATCATCGCCACAGAGCGGTTCATCTTTTCCGCAATGGATTGATAGGTCAGATTATCTTCGTAGCGCAGGCTTAGAAAATATCTCTCCCGCTCGTTGAGCTTTTTGATGCACCCCTCCAGCGCCGGTAGCCGGAAATCTGAATCACCTGGCATGCGGCTGGACTCGTTTAAAACAATCTGAAAGGCTTCATCACTGAGGAAAACGGCCTTTTCCCGGCGCTGCTTTTCACGATATTTAAGAACCCGAAACCTCGCAATTGTCATCCCCCAGGCCGTGAAATTCGACTCCGCCTCGAAATGATCAAACTGCTTCCACATCTCCATCATCGTTTGCTGAAGCAGATCCTCGGCATCCTGTCGAACCGGCACAAGGCCCAAAATAAACACGAATATCCGCTTTTGATTGACGGAATAGAGCTTTAAAAACTGCTCATAGCGGTCCGGCCGAGATTTATCCTGTTTTTCGATTCCCATTATCCACTGCTTCTAAAAACCGTTCTTCATGTCACGATTATAAAGGAAAGACCGC
>JAFGQP010000149.1 GCA_016935635.1 Sedimentisphaerales bacterium | reverse complement strand
GTCTCGGCCCACATGAACTGCAGCCAGTTCCACCCGGCCTTGAGCGTCAGCTTGCGGGTATCCCGCACCAGCGTCAGGTCGGCGGAGTTGTAGATGGTCATCTGCATCTGGTCGGGCTTGGGCAAAACCACCAGCTCAATCGCACTGGCCGGGGCAAAGGGGGGCTTGTCCGGAATATCTTCCTGCGGGACAATCCGCGCCGTCGCAGGAAGTCCAACAGGGGCAAGACCTTCGGTTTTTATGGCGACAGGTTCAGGTGCTATCGGGACCGCAGACCGTGTCAGGCTGTGAGTCACCGAATTATCTTCGATTTTCTGTACCGAGTCCTGCCAGTACGACTGCACGACGAAAAGCACCCCCGCTGCAAGCAGAATCACCGCCGCCGGTGCCATCCACTTGAATCCTGTCCAGGGTGTGATTATTGGCATGGGTTTGGTCTGACGTAGTGAAGCGAGTGTCTTTTGGATCAGTTCGTCCGGCAAAGTCGCATCCTCATTTAATACATTCAGAGTCGAAAACTGCCGTTGAAGTCCTTCCAGCTTTTGACGACACAAGCTGCACTCATTCAGATGCGCGGCGGCCTCATGCCGCTGGGCGTCCTCCAGCAGGTCGAATTGATATTGAATCAGTATATCCTGGGTCAGATGAGATTTCATATCTGTCCTTCGCCTCCATCAGGCAGCAAGACCGCCAGCCGCTTCAATGCCCGGAACATCGTGGTCTTGACGGTCCCGATGGAGCAATTCAATGTCTCGGCAATTTGCTTGTAACTCAGTTTCTCATAGTAGTTTAAAACCAGTGTAATCCGCTGCTGTTCCGGCAGTCTCATCAGGGCCTGCCGGACATCCCGCCGGCGTTCCTCGGCCAGTGCTATCGCCGACGGTTCCAACTCGCTGCTCGACGCAATCTGGTCAGCACTCAGGCAATGTTTTCCATCCGTGCAGTCGGCTTGGCTGTTCAAGGATAAGGTATGTGTTACTTTTTCCTTGCGGAAGCTGTTCATGGCGGCGTTGGTGGCTATCGCGTAAATCCACGGCCTTAACTCCGTCCCGCGAAAATCCCCCACCTTTTCAAAGGCTCTTCGGAAGGTCTCCTGAAACAAATCGTCGGCTTTATTAGTATCTTTGACCATTTTGACAAGATATCCATACACGGCAGGTCCATGACGCCGGATGAGGGTCTCAAAGGCATCACCATTGCCGCTTAAATGTGACTCTATCAGATTTCGGTCGCTGTGTTCCATGTTAATTGTCAATTCCGTCCACTCTCCTTTGACAAACATGGTACCCAAAAGGTTGACAAAAAAGTGTAAAAACCCTGTAAAATTATTTACAAAGTATAGGTATAGATGTCGCTATGAATTATCTTGCCTGGCTATTTCGCTGGTACTGAAGGGCGAGGGGGGGCGGCTTGGGCCGGGATTTTCAGCACCGCCGGTTTCAGGCCTTCGCCTGTGGCGGTCAGAGAGATATCGCCTGTCTGTCCGGCAGATTGAATAATGACCTGGGCCAGACCGTTGAAGGTCTTGCGTTTCCACGTTGGCAGGATGGGCTTTTCCAGAAACAGCAGCGAGGCCCCTTTGTTAATGCCGCCCGAACCATCAAAATTGACTACCGCGATCGCGATGGAGTTGGTTCCGGGATGCAGGAAGGATTTAACATCCATGGCCGGGGCGGCTCTCCAGTCCATCGATTGGCCGGCCTCTTTCCCATTGACATAAATCCAGCCTTGCTGGTCAATGCAGCCCAACGAAAGCAGGATTCTGTCTGCGGCAAGGTCCGATTCAGAAACAGTTGCTGTGCTGCGAAATATGCCGTGTTCGTCCCAGGCCAGCGGGCCGGTTTCGGAACGGATGTTGTGTTTTGCCCAGGCCGAATCGTCAAAGTCGGCGGTGATTTCTGCAAGGTCTTTCCGGCGTGCATCGCCGACTTTCTTCCACATCCAGTTCCTGACCGTCGAAGACCGCATCGGTCGTTGCGTCAGAAAAACATCGGGTTCATGCGAGGACGGATTGCCGTTGCCGACACCGATGATTTTGGCCGGGCCTTCGATGGAAAAGGTAATGTCATTATCTGCCGTGGGGACCCGTCGCCCTTGTGCATCCTGAATCTCGACAGTGATAATCCCCGCATCTTCACCATCGGCCTTAAGGGTGTTGCGAAACGGCGTCAGCGTAATGGCCGCCGGCTCGCCGGTGGTTTCAATGCGGCAGGTAGTGATTTCTGTGCCATTTTTATACCCGCGGGCCAGCAGGGCGCCAGGCTGATAGGCCGCCTTCCATTCCAGGTGCGAATTGGCCTCCATCTTCTTTTTGCCCAGGCTCTTGTCGTTGCAGAATAATTCCACCTCGTCACAATTGCTGTCGCAGCGGATGGTCAGTTCTTGCCCTTCTTTGCCCGGCCAGGTCCAGTGGGGCGACAGATGCAGTACCGGCTGCTCTGTCCACCACGATTTGAGGTAGTAGAAGCTGTCTTTGGGGAAACCGCAGGTGTCGAGGATGCCGCACTGCGTGCTGATGGCCGGGAAGTTAAACGGTGTGGGTTCACCGCGATAATCGAAGCCCGTCCAGTAAAACAGCCCCGCCAGATAGGGCTGGTCGGCATAATGTTTCCAGCCGATTTCGCAGTTGCCGCCGGAGTTTCCTTTTTCAAGGGCGGCGATATGGGCGTTGGGCCGGTCGTCAAAATAAATACCCCGCGTACCCTGCGTGGTGGTTTCCTCCGTGCCGACACCAGGCTGGTTGGGAAATTTGGCATGGTGCTGGTCGGTGCTGCCGTGGGAGATATAGTTATAGCCCATGAAATCGACGACCGTCGAGATGCCGTATCCCCAGCCGCCGCTGATGGCAACGGTAATCCGACGGGTCGGGTCCAACCGTTGGGCAAACGCCTGCATCTCGGCGGCAATCCGTGCCCCCATGATGTTGCCTTCAATGGCCCATTCCTCATTGCCCAGCGACCAGAGGATGACGCTGGGGTGATTCCGGTCGCGCAGAATCAGGGCCTTGAGCTGCTCCTGAATCTCAGGTGAGGTGCCCATCAGGCGGTTTTCGTCGATGACCAGCATGCCCAGCCGGTCGCAGGCGTCCAGCAGTTCCGGTGTCGGCGGATTATGCGAACAGCGGTAGGCATTAGAGCCCATATCCTTGAGACGGGCAATACGGAATTCCTGCAGAGCATCCGGAATGGCCGCGCCGACTCCCGCATGGTCCTGATGATTGTTGGTGCCTTTGAGCTTGACGGATTTGCCGTTCAGGAAAAAGCCTTTATCAGGATCGAAATGAATAGTGCGAATGCCGAAGGGAGTTTCAACCCTGTCAATCGTTTGTCCATCACACTGAATGAGGGTGACGAGCTTGTAGAGATGGGGTGATTCGAGTGACCAGAGCTTCGGGGTGTTCACCGTTAAGGTGCAGGGGAAATCGTCGGTCCGGCCTGCCGTCAGGGACTGGTTTTTGATCTGCTGCATTGCCGCGGATTTGCCCTCGGCATCCAGAATGGTCTGGACAATCTCAAATTCCTGGCTGGATTCGTATTCATTAACGACAGTGGTTTCTACGGTAACAAGGGCGATATCGTCTTTGGTTTCCGTATGAACGAAGTTCCCATACGACCCGACATGCAGCGGGGCGGTCTTGACTAACCAGACATGGCGATAGATGCCTGCGCCTTCATAAAACCATCCCTCTTCCATGGTGGCATCTACGCGAACCGCGATGGTGTTATTCTGGCCGTAATTCAGATAGGGGGTAATGTCGTAACGAAAGCTGGTGTATCCGCTGGGCTGCCGGCCGAGGTAATGGCCGTTGACCCAGACCATGGAATCCCGGAAGATGCCGTCGAATTCCACGCTGATGCGCCGACCCAGATCGGATTCCGGGATGGCGAAAACCTTGCGGTACCAGCCGACACTGGTTTCGGGAAATTTCCGGCCCAGCGCCTTGTAGCCGTGGCTGTGGCTGCCGTTGCCGTCGAAAGGAAGTTCGACTGCCCAGTCGTGGGGCAGGTTGAGTTTTCGCCAGGTGAGGTCGTTATAGTTGGCCGCCGCAGGGCCATCGCCATAGCCGGCCTTGGCCAGATACGAGAAAAAGCCCGTGGCGTGGTTGAAGTCGTTTTGGGTGTCACAGGGATGGCCGAAGGCAAATCGCCAGTCAAAATCCATCAGCAGACGCTCTCTGTTTTGAGAGGGCCGGGCCGCGGCAGAATCGGCTGCGGCGGACCAGCCTGCAAGAAGACCTGAAAGGACTGCACAGGACATGACGTAACGATACCGTGGACTTGCCATAGACAACCTCCGACGACGTTATTGTGTTTTGTTCTGTTCCCTATCCTTTGGGAGCCAGTTCCGACAGGCGTTTGGCTAACAGCTCCGTGACGACCCTGGGATTGGCTTTGCCTTTGCTTTTCTTGATGACCTGGCCAGTCAGGAAGCCCTGGGCCTTCTGGGCCTTTTTGCTGTTGGTCAGGATGTCCTGCACGGCTTCGGTATTCTCGGCCAGCACTTCGTTGACCAAACCCTCAATCGCGCCGGTGTCGCTGGTTTGAATCAGGTTTTCGGCTTTGGCGATTGCTTCTGGGTCGGTATCCGTGCCGGGCATCTTGGTATAAATGGATGCGGCGACAGTGGCGCTGATGAGTCCTTTGTCGGCCATCTGGGCCAGCTTGGCCAGATTCTGCGGGCTGATGCCGAGCTGGTCCACGGAGGTATTGCTCTGGTTGGCCAGCTTCTGGCCGATCTGGGTAATCAGGTTGCAGGCCCGCTTGGGTTCGGCGCCGGCCTTAACCACGGCATCAAAATAGTCCGCGGTAGCCTTGTCTCCCGTTACCACAGCCGCGTCGTAGTCGCTCAGGCCGTAGTCGGTGACAAAGCGTTTTTGTTTCTGCAGGGGCAGTTCGCCCAGACGCGAACGAATCTGTTCAAACCAGACATCGTCCATCTCCACCGGCACCAAATCCGGCTCGGGGAAGTACCGGTAATCATGGGCTTCTTCCTTCTCACGCTGCAGCACGGTCATCTGGTTGACGTCATCCCAGCCGTAGGTCCGCTTGTTGCCCATCTGCATCGTCTTGCCGGTCTCGAGAAATTCCTCAAGCTGGCGCTGGGTTTCGTACGCCACGCTGCGTTCAATCGCACGGAACGAGTTGAGATTCTTGATTTCGCAAATTGCGGTTTTGTAGGTCTGGCCGTCTTTGTAGATATGCAGGTTGACATTCGGCTCGAACCGCATGTGGCCTTTCTGCATATCGCCTTCAGAGACGCCCAGATAGCGGACGATGCGCTGGAGTTCCTGAGCCATCTGGCGGACTTCAGAGGGGTGATTCATATCGGGGGCGGTGACGATTTCCAATAGCGGTGCCCCCGCCCGGTTCAGGTCGATGGCGGAAAAACTGCCCAGTTCGTGGTTGTTTTTGCCGGCGTCTTCTTCGAGGTGGGCACGAATAATGCCGACGCGTTTGATGCTGCCGTCTTCCAGCGGAATTTCAATAAAGCCGTTTTCACTCAGCGGCAGATCATACTGGCTGATCTGGTAATTCTTCGGCAGGTCGGGGTAATAGTAGCTTTTGCGATCCCACTTGGTGAAGCGGGCGATGCTGCAATTGAGGGCCATCGCTGTCAGCACTGCGCATTCGTAGGCGTGCTTGTTCATCACCGGCAGCGACCCAGGCATCCCGATGCACACCGGGCAGGTCCGGCTGTTGGGTGTGCCGCCATAGGCCAGCTCGCAGCCGCAGAACATTTTGGTCTTGGCGGCCAGGTGAACGTGAATTTCCAATCCAACAATAACTTTATAATCAACTTTCGCTGCCATTGGCATAGTTCCTTATAAGGCAGGTTTCTGCAGGTGATAGTCTGTTTTGCTCTCGAACATCGCGGCGATGCTGAGAAGTTTGTCCTCGCTGAAGGTCGGGCCGATGATCTGCAGGCCGACCGGCAGGCGATTGCTGTCGAAACCACAGGGGATGCTGATGCCCGGCACGCCGGCCAGATTCACGGCGATGGTATAGATGTC
>JAFGQP010000148.1 GCA_016935635.1 Sedimentisphaerales bacterium | reverse complement strand
CGAAAGAGGCAAGAATAAATAACGCATCCTGAACTCCTTCTGATTCCGTCGTGGATAATAATAATCCTGAAACCATAGCCGAAATGACTGCGTCTCTAATACAGATCTACATTCCGAAAGGATACACTATGAAGCACATAGTCGCTGGAATCGTAACGGTTTGCCTTACAGCAGCCCTGCAGGCGGCAAAACCGCTGGAGATGATGCCGCAGGAACAGGTTCGCATCGGCGGGCATCTGGGCAGTCAGATGAATTCCTGCTATGAGCACTGGGTCAAGCGGATAGACCCGCAGTATCTGGTCGAGCCGTTCAAGACCCAGACCCACACCAACGACTGGCAGACGGAATTCTGGGGCAAGTGGATGCTGGGGGCAGTGCCGGGGGCACGGTATGCCGGCGATGAGGCGATGAAGGCCAGAATCGCCGTCTCGGTCAAAAGCCTGATTGCCGCCCAGAATCCGGACGGCTATATCGGCAATTATACCAAAGAGGCCCGCACCGGCGGTCCGTGGGATATCTGGGGACGCAAATACACCATGCTGGGCCTGATGCAGTATTATGACCTGTCCGGCGACCAGACCGCCCTGAAGGCGGCGGTGCGTGTGGCCGACAACCTCATGACCGAGGTCGGGCCGGGCAAAAAGGACATCTTCCGCGTCGGGGCCTATCACGGCATGGCCAGCACCTCGGTGCTGGAGCCGATGGTTCTGCTGTACAACCGGACACAGGATAAGAAATATCTGGATTTTGCCAACTACATCGTGTCGCAGTGGAAAGAACCCGAGGGCGCAGATTTGATCGGCAAGGCTTTGGCGGGAATTCACGTCGGCGACCGGTTCGAGCATCCCAAAACCTGGTGGACGTTCGAAAACGGCATGAAGGCCTATGAAATGATGTCGTGTTACCAGGGGTTGACCGAACTTTACCGCGTGGACCCGCAGCCCGACTATCTCAAGGCCTGCCGGATGACTGCGGATGATATCTTCGCTACGGAAATCAATGCGGTCGGCTCGGGATCGGCCTGTGAATGCTGGTATCATGGCCGGGCCCGTCAGCAGATACCCACGTATCACACGATGGAAACCTGTGTGACGATGACGTGGATTAAATACTGCCAGACGATGCTGGCGCTGACCGGCGAGGCCCACTATGCCGACTGGCTGGAACTGGCGATATATAATGCCCTGCTGGGCGCACTCAAGGCCGACGGCTCCTACTTTGCCAAATATACCCCGCTGGAAGGCGTACGTTTTCAGGGCGAGGACCAGTGCGGAATGACCATCAACTGCTGTGCGGCCAACGGGCCGCGCGGATTCGTGGCCGTGCCGGAGTCGATAGTGATGCGAGGCGAGGACGCACTGTATATCAATCTCTATGCGGAATCGACGGTCAAGACCACCCTGCCGGCAAGCAGTCATAAAATCACCCTGACCCAGAAGACCGCCTATCCGGAAGCAGGAACAGTGGCAATTACCGTCGCACCCGATGCAGCGGCGGAATTCACGCTGAACCTGCGTATCCCCGGCTGGAGCAGTGAAACCCTCATCAAGGTCAACGGCGAAGCACTCAGCGATATCACCCCCGGGACATTCAAGGCCGTCCGCCGTACTTGGAAAGCCGGCGACACCATCGAGGCGGCTTTCGATTTCCGCGGACGGGTTCTGGCTGAAAACAACCACGTCGCCCTGATGCGCGGGCCGATTGTCTTTGCGAGGGATGTCCGGTTTAACGACGGCAATATCGACCGGGCCGGCGATTTCGTCGGCGTAGAGAATGGCTATATCGCTCTGAAACCGGCGACAGGCAAACCGGATAGCGTGTGGATGGCCGTGGCAGTAGATATGGTGCAGGGCACCACCCACGAAGGCGAAGAAGGCAAAGCCCGCCCGATTCAGTTCTGTGATTTTGCCTCGGCGGGCAATACCTGGGACTTGTCATCCTATTACCGGGTATGGATTCGGCAGGTGCTGAATGTGACGAACTCACCCTACCGTTCCTATAATGTCACGCCCTGATTTTGCTGATTATCCCAATCCAATAAAAAACGGATTCAACCCCATCTGCGGGCGTTGAATCCGTTTTCGTTTTAATCCAATATTTATTTAACGGCCATCGCGTCCAGATTCGGCCCGCGGCCAATCGCCACAACCTTCACGGAGTTCTGACCTTTTCTCAGAGTCGCAGTCATATCCACGGTCTTCCAGTCAGTAAAGCTCCTGGTCGCGGCAAATTCAATCCGTCCTGCATCCGTGCCATTGACAATCAGATTGCACGGCCGGTTGTCGGGCGTGGCATAGCGGAACGTCAGCGTAACCTTGCCGTCTTTGTCGCCCAGCACGTTGTCCCATTCGATGGAGGTTCCCGCCTCGCCGAAATCGGCAAAACCGGTTCCCTGGTAGCCGGCCTGATTATCGGCTTTGCTGCAGCCGACCATTTTGGCGGATTCAGCTTCATAAATCGCCCCTTCCATCTTGGACGGTACGGCCGCGGACTTGGCGTTTTCGCGGTGCGGATAATAGACTTCGCCGCCGGTGCCGAGGTCCTTGATGCGCAGGTTCCGGAATTTATAAACCAGCCCCTCTTCACCGTGATGCTGGATGCCGATATGACCGGCCAGATCCATCTCGTCGTGAATATCGGTGGTCAGGACATTGTTGACATAAATCTGGATATGCGATCCAACGCACACGATACGATAGAGATTCCACTCGCCCTGCTTGTAGCATTCCCCTGCACGGGCACGAAACGCTGCGATGGAGGCATTCTTCTGGTCCTCCGAGCCGGCCTTGTCACGGTTGGGCGAGGCAAACCACATCCGCCGTCCCTCATCATACAAGCCACCGGACCACTTGCGGTTTTCGGCAGTATCGACTTCAGCCTGATACCCCCAGACCGAATTTTTCTTTTTCTGGCAGCGGAACATAAAGCCCGAGTTGCCTTTGCTGACCGGCATCTTGATTTCGCCTTCGAAGACGAAATTGGCATATTCTTTCTTGGTCACGAGGAACCACTTGTCTTTATCCGTGGTCAGGTGGACCTCGCCATCCACGTACTCAGCCTTGCCCCATGTGTAGGGATTTTCCCAGTTGGAAAGCGTCTTGTCCGCAAACAGGTTTTCCCATGCAACCGCATCGGGCGACTTGATCTGCGAGTTCTTGGATTTGGCTGGCCGCTGTTTGTCATAGGCCTCCCACCCGGCGCGTACCTCGGGGCCCTTGAGCATCTTATTGGCCTCGGGATGATTGGTAATCGCCATCGCGGCCGCATCATACTTGAGCGTGCCGCCGAAACGCTGGCCAATGCAGCCCAGGCAGAGCAGTTCCGCCAGCGGAGCCGCAATTTCAAACCGCGAGTTGGCCTGCTCCAGACCCTGACAGGCGTTCAGGAAATTCTGGAAATGGTTTGGCAGCCGGCCTTCGGGCCTGGGCAGCTTGCCGGCCTTGTTCAGTTCATCCATTTTTGCGGCGGGGATGATTTTATAATCAGCGCCATGGCTGACGCCGCGAATGACATAATCCTCCGTATAAATCAGCGATCCGACCATGCCGAGCTTGTCGGTGTAGCCTTCGGGAGCCTGCGGTACATTACCCTGGCCGTCGTACCATTTCACTTCGACGGCAGGCATTCCCTCGCGGGCCTTGAATTTGAATGTAATCACCGAGCCCTGCGGGTAAATCAGGTCACTGGGGCCTTTGAGTTCCGTGGTGATTTCATACGGCTGACCCAGTTTCAGGTAATGGTGGGCGGCATCTAAAATATGCGCACCCCAGTCGCCCATCGCTCCGCAGCCGAACTCAAACCAGCAGCGCCAGTTGCCGTTGACTAGTTTTTCGCTGTAGGGGCGGAACGGCCGGCGGCCCAGCCACTGATCCCAGTCATAACCGACCGGCGGAGTTTCTTCCGGATAGGCTTTGTCGGTCCAGCCATGCCAGCGGCGGCTATTGGCCATCCACGCATCAATCCGTTTGACATTCTTGACCAGTCCCGCCTCGACCCACTGGCCGAACTGAATCGTGCCGGCCCCGGAATGGCCCTGATTACCCATCTGGGTAACGACCTTGCACGCCCGGGCGGTCTTGTCCAGCAGGCGGCATTCATAAACGTTCTGGGCCATCGGTTTTTCGACATAGACATGTTTGCCCAGCAACATCGCGTGCATCACCGGGGCAAAATGGGCATGGTCCGGCGTGCAGATGACCACCGCGTCGATCTTCTCATGCATCTGCTCGAACATCTCCCGGTAATCCCGGAAACACGGGACATCGGGGTAATTTTTCATCTTGAAATCATGCGTGATAAAGGCCACATCGGCAAAGGCGGTAAATTCGACCTGCTTATCCATAAATCGACGGAATTCATTGTGAACCTCGTTGCCGCGGTTGAAAACGCCGATCTGCGCCACGCGAATCTTCTGTCCGGGCGGAACAATACGGGGTTTGAACACCGGCTGAATATCCTCTGCCGCAAACAGACCGCCCTTGCTGAACATCAAAATCGGGGGCGTAAACAGGATGGTTTTCAGCAGGTTACGACGGGAGACCTGGGTTAATTCCGACATTTCACTACGCTTGTTCATGAAAAACCTCCACACGCATGGATGACCCTGCCACAGGCGACAAGGCTCAATCCGGTACCAATAATACGGTTTAGTTCGCTACTTCAACAAAATAACTCACATCGTGAGAAAAATCCAGCAAGAATACCGTTTCCTTGAAAAAATTGTCCCCGAAACCGCGCCTTAGCCTATACTATACTATATCGCATTTCGTTTTTCTTGCTGCTGGACGCATCATCATACTATTAATATAAACATCGCTGACGCGGTATCTGTTACAACAAAATATGTACAGCAGCGGGTAAGTTATGCCTCTCGTTAATTTCCCCGATGATTATTCCTGCCCCCAGGCAACTAAACTGCCATCCTGCTTTAATGCATAACTCCGGCTCCCCCCCGCCGCAACAGCGATAAAATCATGCCCTGAAGGCACGTTTGCCTGGCCTTCCAGGCTGCGCCCCCATGCGACAATCGAACCATCTTTTTTCAATGCCAGGTTATGCCGCTCACCCGATGCAATTGCAATGAAATCATTACCCGAAGGCACGATCGTCTGTCCGTCTTCATTGCGTCCCCATGCCGCAAGACTGCCATCACGTTTCAAACCGACGCTATGAAACCATCCTGCCGAGATGCCAATAAAATCCTTCTCCTCAGGCACAATGGACTGACCATAGTTCATTTCCCCCGTGTCCCCTGGAGCCCCGGCACCCCACGCAATAATTGTGCCATCACTTTTGAGTGCCAGGCTGTGAAATCCACCAGCGGCAATAGCGATGAAATCATTGCCCGGCGGGACAATGGATTGCCCCTGATTGACAGATTCTCTGGTTGATGTATCACCTGCTCCCCAGCCCGTAAGACTCCCATCTTTCTTCAGGGCAATCGTGTGACCTGCACCGGCTGCAATCGCAATAAAATCATGGCCGGGAGGCACATCAATCTCGCCCTGAGTGTTACTGCCCCAGCCAACAAGACTGCCAT
>JAFGQP010000147.1 GCA_016935635.1 Sedimentisphaerales bacterium | reverse complement strand
TTTTTCAGGCTCTTTATTTGGCTATTCATGCAGATTTGGGCTTTGGTCCGCTTATACGGGCTCCTGGGCGGGATTTGAATTTGATATATCAATCGTATCAAGTTTGGCGGCAAGTATGAAATCATTTTCATGAAGACCTTGTATCTTATGTGTGTAGAGTTCAATTATGACTTTTCCCCAGCTCAGAAAGATGTCTGGATGATGTTGCTGCTGTTCAGCCAGTGCGCCGACTTTGTTGGTGAAAGCTAATGCTTGGGCAAAGTTCTTAAAACGATAGGTCTTGTGAAGCCGGCCGTTTTCGACTGCCCATCCATTATTTAGACGACATAATAGCTCTTTTATGGAACTATCTGGCAGGGGACTGCCGCCCGATTTACACGGAACACATTCTTTCTCTGATAACGATTGCGCTGAGTTTTCCATATCTAACTCCCCTGCCATATATTGCATTAACAGATGTTACCCTTATTGTATGATGTCGGCAGAAATCTTCCATTCTCCAGTTTCTACGGCAAAACAAATCCAGTGTTCATCTTCACCTGCAAACTCAATTTTGCCGGACTCGCCAACCATATTCTTTTTATCTTTATATACAGCGGTGTCATTTACATTAACTATTGATATCACTTTTCCACATTTGGGAATACAAACCATTGCTCGAACCGGTGTTTTCAGATTTATTTGAAAACGGTTTTCACTTTGCTGCAGTTTTAAATCAATATGTCCCTGCGGTAGAGAAGCTACGGACGTAATTTCACGAAGATTACCCATCTGAGGCATAATCGAAACCTCTGCAAAGCCAGCCTTGAGAGGCGAAATACCAGCCATATGCTGACTGAGAATTGTGAGCGGCCCGCCTGACCATCCATGATTATAGCTGCCGCCTTCAGTTTCCCAGCCTTCCCAGAGCGTAGATAATTCGCTTGCGATCTGCTTATCATAACGCAATTTCATTCTTTCGAGGGCCAGCTCGGGTGCATTCATCAGGCAAAGCGCCTCGAGCACATATTTTTCCATATAAGGACTGGCATGGTATTCTGTTTTCAGAACCTTTTGTATTGCGGGATAATAACCGGATTCCGCCAGGCCTGCCACAACGGCCATGGCCTGGGCACGGTCGTCTGTTTTGCCCTGATAGCCCGGAGTCCGGTAGCAATCGCCCTGCCAGAAAGTTTTATTATAATGTGATGCAATCCACTCCATTTTTTTCTGGTACTCCGTCACATCTGGATCATGATCGGTCAATTGTGCCATTTCGATAGCCGCTTTCATTGCCAGATAGAACCAGGCATTTTCAATGACTGCAACATCGATGTTGGTTCCCCAGTCCACCCAGTCCCATTCGCCGCCGCGATGGATAACCAGCCCGTTATTGTCGAACTTCCAAAGATTGAGATAGTCTTTCACCTGCGGGTAAATGTCTGCAATGGTCTGTTTATCACCTGTATACCAGTAATAAGTCCAGATTCCGTACCAGCCGGCGCAGGCAAGACTCTGCATGGGCAATTCCTTATCCCATGATCCATCTTCAGAGGGTCCTCCTGGAATCGGGATTCCGGCCGGAGACGGAGAGTAAAACACGTTGTCTTTCCGCTGCCAGCGGACCAGTTCCTGGATACACTTGCGCGCCAATTGCGGGCCGTAAACAGCATCAAAGACATAAAATGCCTCACCGATTTCATTGACTGCGTCTCCAATCCACTGGGCACGTTCACGATCCGGGCAATCCATGTATGTATCACGCATGGTGATATATAACGTTCGCCGGGCTTTTTCCCACAGTGTGTTTAATGCTTTATCATCGCAGTTGAAACTTCCGGCAAACTCCGCGTTATAGCCGGTTTCACGATATTTCAGAGCCAGCACCTCGACGCCTTCGGGTACAGAATAACGTACGTCATGGCCGTTCATCCAGCCAAGTGATTCATATTCCTGAACACCTTCTTTGGTGATATATACTGCCCGCACGCCGGGAACGCCGCTGACAACATAGTCATCGGTCTTGATTTCGATGGATTTTCCGGCGGGGGCTTTTACTTTGAGATATGGTGTAACCTGGGCATTATAAGGCAGTGTGCCGACAAAGAGCCGCTGGCCGTCTTTACCGGCCTGTTCTTTGACATTGACATACTCCACAAGACCTGAATTTTTCCATTGCAGGAGCGGCCTTTTTTCCAATACATTCCATGGCGCTACTGGCGGTTTGCCAAATAATGCAGCTTTTGACCAGGCGGAATCGTCGTAGTCCGTGCCCTGCCATTCGCCTAAATCCTGCCGGGCATCAAACTGGACATTTCCCTCCGGCAATCGATAGTTGGGATGGGGCGGTTCAGTCTGACCATAGGCCGGATGCAGACGAATCTTCCAGTCGCTTCCCGATGCAAATCGTTTGCCGTCCACGGTTAAATCGAACACCAGGCCCGCCCTGCCGCTATTATTATGTGAAAAACCATGTTTGCCCCAGTACCAGACCAGAACGGCGATGGTATTATCCCCGGCTTTTAAATACTTGGTCAGATCGACTTCATCGTAATAGGTGTTCTCCGGCGAAGGTCCGCGTTTGAGCTGGCCTTCAAACACGGCCATCTGGCCGTTAATCCATAGCCAGTATTTGCTGTCGCAGGCAATCGAGGCAACTGCGTTCTGCGGGATTTTCTCTACATGGATATGGGTACGATAACACAGCCAGCTATTGGGCTTGACGGATTGGCTCAAACCAATCCACTCTGCCTGCCAGGGCTGCTGTGCGGCCAGTCCTGAAAAAGATAACAATCCCCATATTATTGCCGCAATACTAATGCGAAAAAATCGTCTCATTCGGAGTTCTCCTGTACAATGTCTGTTTTTATCATTGACGCTGTCAATGTCCGAATAATAACATGAAGTCAAATAAGATATTACCATTTTTATCAAAAAGACCGATAAATATCTTAAAAATGAATATCCTGTTGACCTTGAATTCACGCCTCGTGTCAAACATGGATTATGTGCGGGTATGTCCACAATAAAATAAATCCAGGGGTGTGAGCGGAATGATTTTATAAAACCCGTTAAATACCGCCTGCCGCTTGACTTTTTTTACAAAATCTGGTATTATCTCCTTTAATATAGAGAATATAGTATCGTCATACTATTTGGCTCTGGGGTGGTTAAAGTTTGTTTAACACATAGTCTGGGGAGTATTTGAAATGTCTGGATTGAAAAAACTATTAGGCTTATTTTGTGTTCTGGTTTTATCATCAACTTTGTTGGCGGCCCCAAAAGCATGGGTCTCCACCAGTTACAGGCCGGATTTCTGGTCCTCAGGGACATGGTATCGGGCGCCTGTGACCGAGGGTTATATGGACCTGCGTCTGGCAATCGAAAACGCAACCTTTGACCATGCCGAGTTTTCTATTTCCTACGACAGCAGTATTCTGCAAACACCTATCACGGCCAATTTTCTGGATATCATGCCGGGTTTGAGCATTTCCGGGGCTAACACCATCGACCTTGACGGGAGCTGGAAAAAGACAACGTTTACATTCAGCGGTGCGGTGGCTATCGGAGAAGTTCAGTACGAATCCGAGGCGGTGTTCAGACTTCGTTTGGTTCCTCATGCTGAAGGTACTGTTCCTGTCAGTTTGTGGACCAGTTCCAGCCCACGTTATCCTGATGCTTACAAGACCTGCGATCTGACGCTGCGCAGCGGCGGTGAGAAAGTTTCATATGAACGCAAAGAATGGAACGACAGCGTTCAGCTTTTCACCTTTACCGACAAAACTTCGGCATCGGTGATGTATCATTATGACTTGAATCTGGGCACGCCTATATCCAACGGCATCATTCGGATCACCTATGATGACAGCAGCGTGGAAGAGTTTACCGCTTCCAATCACGACCGGGGCATCACCATCGACAGCAATTACGGCGGATATTATATTACCGCTCAACCGAATGCTGTTCAATATGCGATTATCTTCCCGGAATATGAAGACGCCATCCTTGACAGCATCAGCGGCGGATGGTCAACCTCACATATCCAGCCGGAAATGATGTTTTTTGCCCGAGAAGCATCAGGAGGCTTTCATGGCCTGCGGGCGACATCCGATGACATCGAATTGACTGTGGATTTGACGGGCATTGGTTCTGATTTCGGCAGTTCTGTGTATGATGCGGTTTTAATGAACCTTGAGGACGGTATTATCGAGAAAAGTTTTGCATTTGATTATATCAATCACGACACGATCAAGATAACTATTGCAGGCGGCCTGGAAGCCAATCCCAATTACGTCCTTTATCTGTACAAGAATGGGCTGATCGCCGGCCGGACATGGTTTGGCGCATCGAACTTCTATGCTGTTACGTTTACCGTTAAAGATCTGGCCGATAAGATCTTATCCGGTGCGACAGTGACAATTCCGCAGTGGGGAATGTCTGGTCCTGCAAATCTTGAAGAGATCACCGACGAAAACGGCGAGGCGGTCTTCGAATTGCCGGGTTCCGAGTGGGGAAATAATTATAACTACTATGTCGTGCTTGCCGACCATGAAGATGCTGTCGGAAACGTCCAGATCGTTGATGCTGCGGTTCATGTTCCGGTTGTCATGGGGCCCATCCGCGGGCTGGATATGGATGACTTTGCCATCCTTGCCTCACAATGGGCGATGGAATACTGCCAGTGGAGTAACGATTGCAACGGCGCTGATCGCAATCGGGATGGCACTGTGGATATGGATGATCTTGCAATCTTTGTCGATCGCTGGCTGAAAGATATGAATTAAACGGATGCCATTTCGAATATTTGACACCCCCTTTCCGGCTATCTCGGGAAGGGGGTGTTTTTTGCATGTTACAGACCAGTCAGTCTTTTTATAAGTCCCCTGCCAAATCAGCTTCATACAAGCCGCCAAAATTGATGTGCCCCCAGGATTTGTTGGATTGGTCAACAATCTTGACAATAATTTCTTTGTTGATAAATGCTCTGCAATCGACAAAAACCGGGTCAAAGAGATTATCGTCTTTGCCGGTAAAGCGGGCATATTCACGAGCGTTTTTTGCATCTTCGATACTGATGTAAACCCGCTGTAAATCTTTTCCGCCGGAGACAAGCATCACGCACTCTTCAGCAGTGATTTTGCAAACAGGGCTTTGGATCACTCCGGTCAGGGTATCGTCAAATGTATTTTGTCCGGTTTCGGCGGTGCCGATAAAATATTCTGTCTTGGGGCAAAACCGGTCACGTACGGTATTCGTAAAAACGGATGGCAAGTTACCCTCTTTAAGCTTCCACTGAGCCCGGTGGTTCTGAACATCCAAAGCAAATACCGCTTTATCATAACATTTCCATTTAAGCCGGGCCACACGGACTCCATCCAAGTCCGGATTGAGGGCGGCGATGTAATACTTTCCGTCCAGGGTGACAATCTCGGGGGCACAGAGATTCATCTGGCGGACATAACCGGCATCATTATCGATACCGAAATGGAAGGGGTTGGCGGATTGATAAACGGTTGTTTGTGCTCCGGGGCCATATAATTGCGTTCGGAACAAAAAGTAATTTCCGGGCGATATTTCCACGACATGCGGGCATTCGCAGGAATAGGGATTATTACCCGCCTTGCCGCCATAACTGACAATTACCGGGTCAGACCATTTCAGCAAGTCATCCGATGTCCGACAATAGACATAACCATGCTGTGCGGGAAATGCGGTATAGTAACAATTCCATTTACCCCGTGTAAACAGCAGCATCGGGTCGCGGGTATTGACCCTGGGGCCTTCGGAAAAGAGAATGCCTCCAGAGTTCAACCGCTCAAAAGACTTGCCGTCTTTGCTGGCTGCCATCCGCATATTGTCCCAGTCGCCATACATCATCCAATACATATCTTTATGGTGGATTACATGGGGCGCCTGAAGTCCGCCCAGAGGCTCATCCAATTCAGGTTTGCCCATCATGGCAATTCCCTTGGGTGCCCAGTCTTTATCCGTCAGTTTGCTCCCTTCCCAGCCATAAAACAGGCGGGTATGGCCGCCGAGTTTGGTAAAACGGATACAGGACCACAATTGCCAGGTGCCGTCTTTAGCCTGCCAGAGGCTGAAATCGACCGGCTGCTGTTTGTCGCTGTTGTATTGGCCAATGTCCGGCGTCGATGCTACCTGCCACCAGTCACCGTCAATTGCCGGGATGTAAAATCTGGCTGCAATCGTGTTAATGGACAGAATAATAACGACGCTAACTGATAATAAATATGGATTCAATCTCATGAAATTTTCCTATTGGACATTATGGTTGATATTCTGACATAGGACCGATTTCCAATGCCTGAAGAATGGCTTCTTTATTTTCAACGCCGGTTAGATGAATCGTAATGATCCCGTTTTTCGGTTCGATGTCTTTGAAGGTTTTATCAACGGCCTGAAACAGCCCGCCCGCCGCCTCTGAGACCTGCATTTTCTCAATCACGGGCTTGCCGTTGATAGAAGCATTTACGGCGTGCGAGATCCGCTGCTTATCCTTATCCGTCTCGAGGAAAAAGTGCAGCGGGGTATCGGCGAATTTCAGTATGACATAGTACTTGCCCGGCCCGACTGTCAAATTGACCCAAAAGTCGGAACCATGCGCCCCATAGCGATACAATTCCGGGTCGGCAGTCTTGCCGATATACATACTGCGGCGTTTGGTCCACCATGATTTTTCCACTATATCCTTGCCGTAACCGCTGCGAATTACCCATTCTGTGGCCGGTCTCCAAGCGTTGCCGCTGGAGTCAATATAATCCTCACGGTCGGGATAGCCGAATATCATTCGCTGAGCATGGGTGGGGCCGCCGCCCTGCCCGTATTCCGGCTCAGTGAAGGCATCGGAAAACTGAATCGAATCAATCATCACATCCTTGCCTTTGGATATCAGATTGCCTTTGCCCTGGACAACGATTTTTAAAACATGTTTGGCGTTCTCCATGCCGTTTTTATGATACAGCAATTGCCGGGGGCGGATTTGCGGGTTCCAGCAGTCTATGAGTGTCAGTTGTTTCTGGCCATCCAGATAGACCTCAGCCAGACCGCCTTCCGGACCGACAGTGCCAAAGACACGTACCTGGTTGCCGTAGAAGGAATACTGGAGGACGTCATCCTTTCGGGAGGAACAATGAATGGCACCTTCGTAGGCGTCTTTTGCGGAAATGCTTGTCCAGTTGCCCTGAAAAGTGAGTTGTGAATCGTCAATCTGCTGCTGGGGATCCCCCTGGCCTTCAATGACGACAGTCTTCGCCCGGTCATGACGGATTGTCAAAAGAAAATCCCCGTCGGGAAGCGGCTGAAGGATATAGCCATTCTGATTCAGGACAGCCTTTGCCCGAAGGGGTTCTGCATCAGCTGTGATGGAACTGGGGATAAAAGATAACCGTATCACATCAATCGTCTTGTCGGGGGCATCAAAAGTGGAATATGCGATGCGATTTTTTTGGTAAACGACGTGATTGACTACCGACGTACTTCGCATAATGTGGTTTTCACGTTTGGGACCAAAGACTTCCGGCGTCCAGGCCATTGCTTCCATAATCTGGCACAGAGGCCAGGGATGCGCCAGATTGGACCATTCCTTGGTAGCAACAGCGCTGCCTTCCAGCCCATCCCAGACGACTCCATTGTCATGGCTGTCGTAAGTGGCCATAATCATCATGCGCCGACCGATCTCGAATATCCGGTCATCTTCAGCCAGTACCCCAAACCGCAATAACGTTGGGGCGGCTGTGTACTGGTTATAAGACAGGGATGTCCAGCAGCAGGTTGAGGATTCCGGAAAAGCCCATGCCCCGTGATAGACATCTCCTTTTGAGGCCGGGTCGGCACAATTTCGATTAAAAATCAGCGTCAGGACGTTTCGCATATCCGTCTGCCAGCCGGGAAAGGCCTGCGGATTTTTCATGATATAATCGCCGCACATGGAGACGATGCCGCAAATCACGGGATTATCCCAATCCCAATAGTTTCGGCCCCAGGTATCATTCTGCAGCCAGCGCGGCATCAGGATATCCCGGACATACCGCCGGCCGGCGTCACGAGCCTTGATAATGGCGTGGTCTTTTCCCGTATAGCCCATACGGATTAACTCGTCCAGGAAATCAAGGATCAGTGTTACGCTGCCGGTTAGTTCGTCGGACCAGCCCACGACTTCGGGGTGAGTATAGCGATTCCACGGCGGCTGGGTCGGGTCGAGGTTGCATTTTTCCGCAAACACATCTCCCCAGTGCTTAGCCGCTTCGAGATAACGCGGATTGCCGGTCAGTTTGTACGCCCGGAGTATCTCGGTGCCGACGATGGCACAAAGGTCCAGTTGGTTACGTGCATTCTGGTCGCATTTGCCGTACGCCTTGCCGCTGGTGGGTGTGGCTATGGGAAAACGCGGCCAGTCGTGGTCTTCGGTGGTCTGGGCATAATCCAGAATATAGTCGGCTGTCAGCGGGATATAGAGAAAGGCCATCGGATCGCCGCTGTATTGGTAATAAGCAGTCAATCCCCTGATGATGCTCCAGGCTCGCTGGCTCAGGTCGCCGCACATCCAGTCGTTGGTGGAGGGAATCAGAATCGTGCCGTCGTCCTTAATACTCCAGTGGGAGTTATAGATGAAATCGGGGGCGGCCATGACCGCCTTTTGACCATCCACCCACGGGTAACGCTTGAGCGCCTCTGCGGCAATCCTCAGACGCAAATCCAGCGGGCCGTTCTGTCCGGGGTGCCAGGGGGCTATCACACCATACGAATCTTCAACAACGGTGTGGGCATAATAGTTTGAACGCACCTGTCCGGCCTGCAGAATACCCGATATTGTACAAGATATGAACACAACTTGTACACCGAGGTATTTGAATACCCTCATGGATTTATCCTCAAATTCAATTTTAACGAATGCTTTACCCGGACAAGCCAGTTTGCAGACTTATCCTGTGGACTTTATGTGATTATTCCGAAAGCCATTCTCCGCCTGCATCGATATTATCTTTGGTGAAGACCCGCGAGGCCAGGGTGATTTCTTTTTCAATGGTTTTCCCGGAAAGCAAAGCCATGGCGGCTTCAACCGATTCCTTGCCGCCGGTGGGGTATTCAAAACTGGCAGAGAGAAGTCCCTGTTTGACATAGGCCTGCCCTTCCTGCTGAAGGCCGTCGATGCCCACAAATAAAATATCCTTTTCCCGCCCTGCCGCCTTGGCTGCCAGATAGGCGCCGTGGGCACCGGGATCATTGTGGGCATACACCAAATTGATTTCTGGGAATCTTGCCAAAGCCGACTCCATCTCTTTGCGGGCATTGGGTTCCAGCCATTTCATGTCGGCATCGAAGACAATTTCAATCTGGCTGTCCTTGATGCCTTCCATAAAGCCATTGTGACGATCCTGGCCTGGGGTCGAAGTCATCAGGCCTTTCAATTCAACTACCTTGCCTTTGCCGCCGAGCTTCTGGACAATCCATTTGCCTGCTGCGAGGCCGATTTTCTTGTTATCGGCGCCGACAAAGCATGTGTATTTGTCGCCCAGCACCCGCCGGTCCATCACGATCACCGGGATGCCTTTATCGTAAGCCTGTGCCACCACAGGTGTCAGCGGCGCCGCTTCTTTGGGGGAAATAATAATTACATCGACGCCGGCGCTGATAAACTCTTCGACCTGGGCTTGCTGGCGTAGGGTATCATTCTGGGCATCTTTGAACACCACTGAAATTTCGGGATGCTGGTCGGCGGCCATTTTAATATCGGCATTCATTTGAACCCGCCAGGGTTCGCCGAGATTGCACTGACTCATGCCAATGGTCCATTTTTTTGCTTCGTTTTTCGTCTCAGTTCCGGGTGCAGCCTGGGGGGTTGTTTTTTTACAGCTAGTCAAACAGATTACAGCACAGAGAACAGCGAGCACGAAATTCTTTTTCATGGCAACTTCCCTTTCTGATGTCCACTTCTCATTTTTTGGTTTTTTGCAGCAGTACTGCCGCAATAATAATCGCCCCGGTCAGCATCAGCCGCTTGTCTTCGCCGATGGCGTTAATACTCAGAATTTTTTCAAGGTATCCGATGGTCAGTACCCCGATCAAGGTCAGCCACATATTACCTCGCCCCCCTTGCAGGCTGGTGCCGCCGATGACCACCATGGCAATCGCCGACAACTCATACGAGATCCCGGCCTCGGGGTCGCCCTGAAGTTCCTGGGCCGCCTGGCAGATGCCTGCTACTCCGCAGAATAATCCGCTCAATCCATAAGCCAGCAGCTTGCTTTTCATAATCGGCACACCCGAAAGACGAGCGGCTTCTTCATTGCCGCCGATGGCATATAAATACCGGCCATAGCGCAGCTTGGTCAGGATAATATAAGATATGACGATGCAGATTAAGAATATCACCGTAACGACGGTAATGTTGTCGCCGAGCAGCTTGGAATTGATAAAATTGAATACGCCGGGGACCTCTACGTATTGATAAGTTCCGTCGGCCTGCTGGACAGCCGTGGAGATTTTCTGTCCGCCGGAAACCCATTTGGCCAGCCCGCGTGCAAAAACCATCATCGCCAGCGTGGAAATAAACGGCTGAATTTTGAATCGGGCAATAATCGCACCAGACATAATCCCGCACAGGGAACTGATCATCAGACACAGGACAACAGCCACAATGACTGCCGTCTGGTAATGAATGGTAAATAGTGAAAAACAGACCGCCGTCAACGCCAGAATGCTGCCAACCGACAGATCAATGCCTCCAGAGATAATCACCAGCGTCATGCCGCAAGCCAGGATACCATATACCGACACCGCACGAAGCATATCCCGGTGTGTTCCCCATTTAAAGAACGCACCATCGGCGTTAAAGACAAGACCGAGTACAAAGACAATGATTAACGCCGCCAACACACGGGTGGTCGGACTTGCCAGCCAGTGTTCACCGGTCTTTAACGAATTTGACATTTTATTCATCTGCTATTCCTTCATAATCAATGATGAGACGATCCCTGCTCGTACGGTTCATCTGTATTTCCCATCGCCGCTCGAAGGATTTTTTCCTGCGTGGCATCATCCGCGGTAAACTCCGCGGTGATTTTGCCGCGATGCATCACAATAATCCGGTCACTCATGGCCAGCAATTCCGGCATTTCTGAACTGATCAGCATAATGGCCAGCCCCTGCGCGGTCCACTGGTTCATCAATTCATAGATTTCATGCTTGGCCCCCACATCCACCCCCCGCGTTGGCTCATCGAGCAGTAATATCGCGGGGTTGGTATCCACCCATTTGGCGATGGCAACCTTCTGCTGATTCCCGCCCGACAGGGCATCGACGGGCATGGTTAACGAGGCTGCTTTAAGATGGACCGATTGTCCCTTTTGCCGGGCGGATTCAAATTCCCGAGCAGGCCGCAGCCAGCCGAACGGGGCATATTTTTTAAGGGCGGCCAGCGTCGTATTTTCTACGATGTTCATTCCAAGAATCAGCCCGGTTGCCTTCCGGTCGTTGGTCAGCAGTGCCAATCCGGCCTTGATACCCTCGCCCGGACCTGTAGGGTAATATGCTTTATCCTGCAAGGTAATAGTCCCGCTTACCCTTGAGCCATACGTCCCGAAAAGCCCATTAAGCAACTCGCTGTTGCCGGAACCACCAAGGCCGGCTACTCCCAGTATCTCCCCTGCCCGCAATTCAAAGGATACTTTATCCACAACCGGGAATGGTTTCCCGGCTTGATCCGGCACGCTGAAATCCCGCACCTTCAGAACCGTCTGTCTGGGATTGGCCTGATGCCTCGGGAATTGACTGCTTAATTCCCTGCCGACCATCCATTTTATTAATTCGGTTTGACCCAACTGGGCCGCCGGGGCGGTTCCGATATACCGGCCGTCCCGCAACACCGTAATCCGGTCAGCAATCCGGTATATCTCCTCCATTTTATGCGTAATATAGACAATGCCCCGCCCTTCTTTTTTCAGCTTATCAATAATGGCGAACAGCCGCTGTACCTCGACATCCGTCAGGGCACTGGTCGGCTCATCCATGACGATGATTTTACTCTCAAAGGCGAGGGCTTTGCAAATTTCGACCATCTGCTGAATACCCAGCGAATAATCTCCGACTTTCTTCGAGACAGCAATATCCAGGCCGACACCGGCAAGCAGCGTTTTGGCCTTTTGCTGCATCTGTTTTTTAGTCAGCCATGGTCCCTTGGACAGTTCCCGACCCAGAAAGATATTCTCATCCACCGTCATCGTCGGGACCAGGGACAGTTCCTGATGGATTATTGCAATTCCTGCTGAGGCGGCATCGTGAATAGAATTAAACCGCGCGGGAGTACCATCCAGTTCAATCTGCCCGGTATAAGCGGTATAGACACCGGCCAGAATCTTCATCAGCGTGCTTTTGCCGGCACCATTTTCCCCTGCCAGAATATGTACTTCACCCGCACGAAGTTCGAACTGGACATCGTCCAAGACCAGCGTGGAGGTAAATTGCTTGCCGATTCCGCACATCCGGAGCAGCGGTTTGTTATTGTTGAAGTTTTGCGGGGTCATAAATCAGGCTTTTTCCGCTATCCATCCGTAGTCCATGTATTCATGCTCAAAGGTGCCGTCTTCATATAGGTCAAATACTCCATATCCGGCCGGACATTGATGGAATGCTCCCTGCCACCATGCACCGCAAACCGCTCCATCGCAAATATAGGTTATATCGTTATATTCTATCCGTTCCAGCAGATGCAGGTGGCCGCTGATGCAGAGTTTGACCTGTTTATGCCGATAAAATAAGTCTATCAGTTTGCGGGTATCCAGATGAACCCATTGATGCGGAATGACCCATTGGCCGCTTTTTTCATTCTCGCCGTCTAAAATCGCCACGGCAGAAAGAATCGGAATATGGCTGATTATGCAGATATGCTGATCGGGATGTTCGGCCAGTTCATTTGACAGCCAGAGGTATTGTTCTTCATCCAGTTTGGCCGTATAAACATCATCGGAAATATGCGTACTGTCCAGCATGATGATTCGCCACGACCCCTTGTCAAAGGCATAATAACGATTGGGAAGATTAAATTCATGAACCGGGCGTTTTTTGCCCCACAAGAGTTCTTCGCCGGTGGTTTTTCCGCTTTTTCTGTCCCAGCCCCAGACATCGTGGTTGCCGATACAAAACTTTACCGGCAGCTTGCATTCCTCCTGAAACACTTTCTTTACCAGAGAAAACTGGACATTGGCCCAATTGTCATCCGAACCCAGGACACACATCACATTGTCCCCGCCGGTAATCACCATCTCGGGCTTATCGGGCAAGGCCTGAACATGGCGCAGGGCTGCGGCCAGACCTTCGGGGGCTTTTCGCTTAGGTTCGATGTGCAGGTCGGTCATGTGAGCAAATCGGACCGTTCTGGCTGCGTTTGTTTTACGTCTCTGGCCCGCCTTGCCTGCCGGGGTATGGACTGTACACCCGCCGCTCAAAGCTGCCGCGGCCAGAATCGAACTTCCAATCAATTCCCGTCGGGTCAACAAGCTCTTTTTTTCCTGCATGACGGCGTCCTCATCCTTTCTTGATTGTCTCGCACAAACACCTGCACAAACATTTGTCCAATACATTTGAGGCAATTATAATATAACTCTTGCAGCAAGGCAACAGCATTTTCCCATGTCGCCTTAAATAGGGTATCACGATGCCTTCTCCAGTTTTTTTCTGAATTCATTGCCAAACAGTATAATCCCAGCAATCAACAGGCCAAACGTACTGGAAATCATGATACCTGTTGAAGTTACATGTTCTGTGGCAGTGATGTGCCGGGTCAGCCCCATCAGGGGTGAATAGTCCAGCCATCCCAGCTCTTCCGGCAGCCATTTGCCCTGAATCAGATAATAGAGAATATCCTCCCATCCTGTGGCAAACAGTACAATCCCGCTGAAGGCCAGACGAAAGGATTTGGCTGCGATACCCAGCAGGATAAACAACATAACTCCCAATGGCATGAATGCAAGCTGCCATCTCAGAATAGGTGTCTGTTTGCCAAAGATAACGGCGTTAAATTCCGCATCCCAGTTGATGTTGTACTTGGCGGCCATGGGATGATAAATCTTTTCGAGGACGATATAATCGACATAGGACAGGAGAAGCATAGAAAAGAAAATCAGCGCAGCAAGGCCACAGCATGAATGTTTTTCACCGGTATTATTCTTCTTAATCTCCATAACCGCGCATCGTACGCCTCTGTTATATCGGAGTCAATAGTTTTCCTCTAAAAATGAGCGAGCTTGTCGAAAATCAAAAATTATTTGAATTCACAGATTTAACGCTGTAGAATGCCATATAATCCGAATATACTCAACGGATATGATTATTCTGCTAGAAAAAAAGCAAGCGGTTGGAGCTGCTGTACTTAGCCGCGACGAACCGATGGATTTCAAGCAGGATCAGTATAACGATCAGATTTTCAGGAGTTCAAGTGTCGGTAACACTTAAAGAAATAGCCTATTCTGCCGGGGTCGATGTCTCCGTCGTATCACGCATACTCAATGGCAAGGCAAGTCAGTACCGGATCAGTCCGGCCTGTCAGGAACGGGTCAAGAAAATCGCCGAATCTCTTGGTTACCTGCCCAACGCATATGCGACGGGAATCAAGAAAGGCAAATTCCGCTGTGTTGCCCTGCTTCAAAGCGGTACTGCGGGCAGCTATCAGGGCTCAACCCACCAAACCGGCACGAATTATCTGCCTGAAATCATGGTCAATGAAATCCATCGGAATCTTGAAAAAGATGACACGCATTTGCTGCTGTCCAATATTCCGGAACAAACCGTGGACAGTCACCAGCTGCCAAAAATATTCCGTTCGCTGATGGCGGATGGTTTAATTATTAACTATTACCAGGACCTCCCCGAAAACATTAAAGTGGCCATCGAGCACACCTCGATGCCCACGGTGTGGATGAATTATAAAATGGATTACAACGCCGTCTATTCGGACAGCTTCTCGGCGGCGGAAAAAGCCACACAGCATCTGATTGAACTGGGACACAGGCGAATCGCTTACTGCAATGTCTATTTCAAGGATCTTCAGCCGGATGCCCATCACAGCGTAGCGGACAGGCGTAACGGCTATATCGAAGCCATGAATAAAGCCGGGCTTGCGGTTCAGGATATTACCCCAGATCACAAAATCGATGATTCCGTGGAAAAGCAGATCGATTTATTCTATTCTGTGCTGAAACGCCCCGACAGACCCACCGCCATGCTGTTCTACTGGTCGTATTCAGTGCCCTCTGTTTATGCCGCTGCAGCACGTCTGGATTTGCGTATCCCCAAAGACCTGTCCATTATCACCTTTGCAGGAGAATCGCATCTCAGAATAGGTCTCACCGCCACAGCTATGCTTGAACCCGAAACCGATATGGGCAGAGAAGCCGTCAGTATGCTCAGAAAAAAAATGACCCTCAAGCAAAAAAATATTCCATCCAAGCGGGTGGAATATATATTTGCTCCCATGTATACCTGCCAGAAGGCTCCGAATCCCTAACGTTCCTGCTCATCATAATAACCACAACTCACTGTCATTATGGAGCTTGCGCGCATAATACCGGGATTTTGTTATCGCGTAATATACTAAGTATAATAGGCATGATATATCTATATATAGAAATGCATGACATCTTTTAATATCCGAAAAAATACAATTTTTCATCACTTTTACTCTGTCTTTTTGCATTGATTTCAAGGGGCCTGAAGCCGTTGTCGACAACGTTATTAAGCCTGCACAAAAGTTTGTGCACTAATTATATTGACATTTGAGCCGACAATAGAGTATAGTAACATGATGGCATCATGTAAGCATGGCAGCGATGTTAAGGATTTCGAGAGATATGGATGGGATTTTAGGAGTTCGAAATGAGCAGGACCGACAATAAAACTGGTTTTACACTCATTGAGTTGCTCGTTGTAATCGCGATCATTGCTTTGCTTCTGGGGATTTTAACCCCTGCACTGAACAAGGCTAAAATTGCTGCTCAAACCCTGATCTGTGCAACCAACCTGAAAAACTATGGCCCGGCCCTTCAGATGTACGCGTCTGACAACAAGGATAAGGCGCCATTTATGGTTTCCTGGCTTTTCAGTCAGAACACCATTGCCAATGCGCCGGCCGTCAGCAAAGGCTGCATGTGGCATAACGACCGAGATGAACCGGATGGCTCCATGTGGCCTTATTTGTCCAATGACGACGTCCATTTATGTCCTGTCTTTAAAGCCAACGCGATTCATGCCGGCAAAGAAGGGTGTCCTAATGCTTCAACTCATTCGATGCTGACTCCTTTTGCGCCAACCTACAGTTATTCCATGAACTGGTTTCTTGGTTTTGACTGGGAATCACTGGAAAAAGTCGGCAATACGGAAATGTTTGCCCGGGAAATCTCCATGAAGCTGTCCCGCGTAAAAAATCCAAGTCAGTGTTTTTCATTTTCAGAAGAGAATCTCTGGCCGATTCAGCACCGTGAAAATGACCGCGAGAAAGTATATTGCGTCAATGTTCTGAATGATAATGCTCTGTGGATGAATGCCAACAAGGCAAAGCCTGACGGCGCAACTGATAATTTTGCAACCTATCATGGTGTGAGTGCTGCCAGACGCAATGAAGGCAAGGCGAATGTAATTTTTATCGATGGTCATGTGGAATTGACTTTGGGTGAAGCAGGTCGAGAGGCTTATCTGAAATTCGCCAAGCCTTATCCGGGACATGAAAATATGAATGTCTGGTAATTATGAATTCTGTCACATTTGTCGTGCGATGAAGCACAGACTGCGGGATTGCCTGTAAACGATCTGGAGGTATAGTGATGACAAAGAGACATCTGTTGGTGTGCGCAATATTTTTAATGGCTGTGTCTGTAGTGACAGCCGAGTTGTCCGGCTATTGGACGTTCGATGAAGGCAGCGGCATGAGCGTTGCAGATTCTTCGGGCAAGGGCAGAACAGGCGTTCTTGATTCCGCCAATAAAGCCAATTACCCCCAGTGGATTTCCGGCCATAATGGCGCCGGCAATGCCCTTTGCTTCAATTCCAATACTTTCAGCAGCGCCAACAGCAACTGTGTGGTTATGGATCCCAATGCAATGGCCATAGACCCGAATCAGCCCGGCTTGAGCAATCTGGGAGAGGCTTTTACCATCAGTCTTTGGGTCCGCAGAGATGCAGTGGATTATTTCAATAACCTGTATCCCAATCTGGTGCACACCACAGCTTACAATGTCCAGCTCGCCCTGGATCCCGCTGTGGCCTCCAGCAGTCCGGATGCCTATGATTATCTCGGCTGGACAGGCACCAGCGGGAACCGTATTGCAATCGGCACGGAAACAGTCGATCAGAAAACACTGGGCACCTGGTATCATTTGGCAGTGACCTGTGACGGGGCATTCATTAAAAAGTATGTCAATGGAGCGGAGATTTTCGCCGGCAGTGTCCCCGGAATCGAGATGCCTTTGGCCAGCGCCAATTTTGTCATTGGTTCAAATTTGGATCATACGTCTTACTTTACAGGCGCCCTGGATGAGGTGGCGGTTTGGGCCGGCAGTTATCTGCCCGCCGCGGAAGTGGCCAAGCTGGCCAAT
>JAFGQP010000146.1 GCA_016935635.1 Sedimentisphaerales bacterium | reverse complement strand
TTTAAATCGCAGCGGCACGAGCCATTGTTTGGAGAGCCTTCACGAACCCCGTCAGAGACAATCGCTCCAGATACAATACCAGCTTATCGGGATATCGAACTGCCGATTGCTTCGCAGAAATATCTGCAGGTCCAGAACAGCTACCTGCTGCTGGCAACCGAACAGGGCTTTGAAGTGATTGACCAGCATGCACTGCACGAACGGATTCTGTTTGAAAAGCTGTGCGAAAGAATTCGGCAGGGCAGGCTGACCTCGCAGCGTTTTCTGACACCGGTTGTGATTCAGGTCACCCCGCAGCAGGAAGAAACGATGGAGCAAAACGCGGCTTTATTCGACAAGCTGGGTATTGAGCTGAGTCTGTTCGGGCCGGGGACCATCGCGATTCAGGCCTTTCCGACCCTGCTGGAAAAGGCCGAGCCGGGGGATTTCGTGCGGAATCTGCTGGATACCCTGGCCTCCACTGCGGCAGCTGGTCAGCCGGAAGACCTGATCAAGGAAATCCTCCAGCGGGCGGCCTGTATTGCGGCGGTCAAGGCTGGGCAGCCGTTGACCGAAACCGAGGTCGTGCAGCTGCTTGCGGATCGGCAGAAATATCCGCAGGCCTGTCGATGTCCTCATGGTCGGCCGGCGACGCTGACGTTTACCATTGCGGAACTGGAAAAACAATTCAAGCGGACGGGATTTTAATGTCGCCCCAGCCGAGACACAACTCGCAGCAGCATCCCGCCCGACCAATCAGACAGATCCTGCTGGCAGCTGTCGTGCTAGTGTTCGCCGCTGTGGTATTTGGTCTGTACAGTCTGAGGGGATATCTGCAAAGTCGACCCGCGGAGCAAAAACAGCAGGACGTACAGCTGGCCGAGACGGCGTCTTTGCGGATTGTCTCGCTGGCGCCGAACCTGACGGAAATTTTATATGCAATGGGGCTGGACAAGGAAATTGTCGCTGTGACTTCCGACAGCAATTTCCCTGAACAGGCCCAATTCCTGCCCCGGGTCGGCACCTTCTGGCAGCCGGATATGGAAGCGATTATCGCAGCCCGACCCACACTCGTGGCGGCGCTGGGCTTTGACCAGCAGGCGGGTCTGGCCGGACGGCTGCAAAAAATGGGATGCCGGGCATTGTCGCTGAATATTGAATCCTTTACGGAGTTGTACAGCGGAATTCAAACCCTGGGGCAATCTGTCAATCACCCCCAGGAGGCTGGCCAGTTAATGCGGCGAATTCAGGGGACACAGGATAATCTCCGGCAGCGGTTTGCAGGCCGGGCTGAGCCGCGGGTATTGTGGGTCATCCAGCGGGAACCGCTGCGGGTGGCCGGGGTGGATACGTTTGTCGATGAGATGATTCGCACCTGCGGCGGCCGGAACGCAATTGGCAAGACCATCCATCAGTATCCGCCCATCAGCCAGGAAACGCTGCTGGCCACGGCACCGGAGATTATCATTGAACCGGCCGATACGCAGGCCGATTACGAGCGGCTATCCCATACGATCAATGAATTTTATGGGCGCTACCCGAGCCTGCCGGCGGTGCAGGAAAAACGCATTTATGTTTTGGATGGTGATTTGGTCAGCCGGCTGGGGCCTCGCATTGAACACGGCTTGAAAGAAGTTGCCAGGTGTCTCTGGCCGCAGGAGAACTTCAACTGAGCATGAAAACACTGACGTCCGGTACAATGTGGAGGTATATTCTGTTCAGCATCACGGGATTGCTGGCGACGGCGGTGATATGCTCTCTGTTTGGTTCCGAGAAGGTCCATTTTTCACGCGTATGGGAAGGGATTGTTGGCGCTAACGGCAACGGTTTCAATCAGGATTATATTATTTATGTACAGTTTCGTCTGCCGCGGATATTTCTGGCCGGGATTGTCGGTGCGGCCCTGGCCTGTGCCGGGACGGTGCTGCAGGCTATTTTACGCAATCCGCTGGCCGACCCTTATCTGTTGGGGATTTCCAGCGGAGCGGGGCTGGGGACAATGCTGGCGGTGATTGGCGGGCTTGGAGTGACCGTACTTGGGATATCTTCGATTACGCTGTTGTCTTTTGCCAGCGCGCTGGGGACGGTGTGGATCGTCTGGCTGCTGGGGGGACGCGGATATAAGGGCGGCATGGCGGGATTGCTTCTGGCCGGTGTTGTGGTTAATGCATTTCTATCGGCGGTGATTATGTTTTTGAATTCCATCGCCGCAGCCAGCCAGGTTCAAACGACCATTTTCTGGCTGATGGGCAATATTTCTGCCATAGAAAATACGTCGCTGCTGTGGATTAGTGCCGGTATTGTTGCCGCGGGAGTTGTTATCTGTACGCGGTTTTCGGTCTGGCTGAACCTGATTAGTTTCAGCCCGGAAGAAGCCCGGCTGTCGGGGGTCAATGTCCGATGGCTGTACCAGGGATGTTTTGCGGTATCAGCGTTGATTACGGCGGTGGCGGTCAGCTTAAGCGGCCTGGTTGGATTTGTAGGATTGATAGTGCCGCATGGGGTTCGTCTCTTGATAGGACCGGATCATCGACTTCTGATTCCTGTCAGTGCGTTGGCCGGGGCGGCGTTTGTGATGGTCGCAGATACAGTATCGCGGATTGTGGTACCGCCTGCGGTGATGCCGGTAGGAGTCGTTACGGCGCTGGCCGGCGGGCCGTTCTTCCTGTATTTGCTGGTGCGTTTCGGCAAGAAGCTGCATTTGGGAGGCTAAATGGCCGTCATTGAAATCGACAACCTGTCATTTCATTATAAACAATTGCCCGTACTGTCGGATGTGACGGTGGCTGTTGAGCAGGGCAGTTTCTGGAGCATTCTCGGGCCCAATGGAGCGGGCAAGAGTACACTGATTCGGCTTTTGGCTGGACTGCTGGCTCCTCAGAAAGGCTTAATCAGGCTTAACAACAGGCGGTTGAGCACATATAAAATTCGTGATCTGTCGCGACAGATAGCCATGGTGTGTCAGGAATACGTCCCGGCCTTCGGATTCACGGTGCTGGAAACGGTTTCGATGGCAAGGGCCGGGCGAGAAGGCTTTGTTTTATTTGAAGATGAAAATGATAAGACCGCGATTCAAGGAGCAATGGAACAGACCCAGATTTCCCACCTGGCACATCGGAAACTCAACGAACTGAGCGGCGGGGAAAGACAAAGGGTGTTCATCGCTCGGGCACTCGCCCAGGATACACCGATTTTATTGCTGGACGAGCCAACGAATCATCTGGACATTAAACATCAGGTTTATATATTTGACCTTTTAAAATTGCTGCAAAAAGACAGGAATAAGACAATTTTTGCAGTGACACACAATATCAACCTTACCTGCCAATATTGTGATCAGGTTTTGCTGCTTGGCGGGGCAGGCCGATATGAGGTCGGAAATCCGTCACAAGTCATTGATATTGATAGGCTTAAGTCGTATTTTGATGTTGAAGGACATCACGGATTTATTGGAAATACGCCGTTTTTTGTGCCGCTGGGGCGATACTCCGTGGAATTTAAATCACACCAATCGCAATAAGTCCATTATTTAAAAGAAGTTAAAGGTTTTGTTTTTTGCTTGCTATTTTTTTGCAAGAAAGTATATATTTGGCTTCTCAGATTGCCGACAATGGAAAAGATACTCGTAAACCTTGTATTTCAGTGCAGCAGGGCTCGTTAATTGCGTATATAAGGTGGCAAAAATGAAAAAACCGGCAAAAAAAACAACGGGAAAAAAGGCAGTGCCTAAAACTGTTGCAAAAACAGCGAAAAGCACGGCAAAATCCGCGGCCAAAGCTGGACAAAAAACCAGTGTTGCCAAAAAGGCCGGCAATAACACCAAATCCCCAAATCATCATGCTGAGGTTTCGTCACCGAAAAAAACGGTCCTGTCGTCTGTTCCAAAGGCAGTTCAGGGATCTACTAAAACCTATCTCAGCCCTGAAAAACTGGAGTATTTTCGCCAGATGCTCTTGGACAAGCTGCATCAGTTGCGAGGAGACGTGGATTCCATCGAGACAGAAGCACTCCGCAAAAACAGTGCGGACTCATCGGGTAATTTATCCACCATGCCGATTCACATGGCCGACCTTGGCTCGGATACGTTTGAGCAGGATTTTGCCCTGGGCCTGATGAGCGGGGAACGAAAAATTGTGGCCGAGATACTCGCAGCGTTAAAGCGAATCCAGGACGGCACTTACGGCATTTGTGAAGGCACAGGCAAACCGATTCCCATTCCTCGCCTGGAAGCGTGTCCGTGGGCTCGATATTGTGTGGATTATGCGGCCAAACTGGAAAAAGGCCAGGTATCCTTGCAGGAGAAATCGTATCGTGCTGCCTCAAAGACGCGACGAAAAGAGGAGGATGAAGAGGTTGAGGAATTAGAGGAACCGGACGAAGAAGAGGTAGAAGACGAAGAAGAGGAGATTGAAGAGGGGGAGTATGATCATCTGGAGACAGACCCGGACCTGGAAGATCTATATGAAATTGAAGATGGGCCGGACAGTCCGCCTTCAAAATAGCAGAAATTCGATTTAATTATGGCTTTTGAATGTCCAATATGTAAAAAACCTGTCTGTATACCACAAAGTGGACAGCGGACTTTCTTTCCTTTTTGTTCAGACCGATGCCGGCTAATTGATTTGGGCAAATGGCTGGATGGGGAATATCGTGTTCCAGTTAATTCAGTAACACAATCGAATTCTGATACATCTGATTCGTTACATGAGGCTGACTGACAGCATTTGTGTGTTGTGTTTTTTTCATGATTGACCAATTTTCAACTTTTCACAGACGCACTCCGATAATAGAGAATATAGACAAACCGGGTTGACTTCTTTGAATTTTTCGCCATAATGTCTTAGTTATTTCTGCGCCAAGGCTTACGGAAAAGCCGGTCAGGAAAGTCTTTTATTTTTGTTTATGGAGATATCTATGCGTCGTTCGTTAGCGGTTCAGCTGCTTCTGGCAGCGGCAGTGGCGTTGACTTTTGCAGGATGTAAAAAGCAAGTCAAGGTGGTAAAACCTCAATATGACAGACAATTGCCCCCGGGGCAATATGCACTTCGCAAGATTACCGATCCGGCCATGATTCCAGATATCACATTTGCCTGTTATGAAACGCTGGATTTGCGTCGCTCGATTGACAACAGCCTGCGTTATTTGAATAAGACCAGCAGTAAAAAATATTTCCCCTGCGGGGATATTACCCATGAGCGTTCTGTCGCCAGCCTGCAGACTCTGGCAAAATTGCTGGATCAGGGGCTCGCGGGCCGTCCTCTGGCTGCGGCAATTAAAGAACAATTTGATTTTTATCAGTCCGTGGGTTGTGACGATATGGGTACGGTGTTGTTTACCGGTTATTATACGCCAATCTTTAACGGTTCCATGACACCAACAGCGGTCTATCGGTATCCGCTTTACAAGCAGCCGCAGGACCTCGTCAAGGGAGAAGATGGTGCTATCCTGGGACGCAAAATGCCGGATGGAACGTTTACACAATATCCGGCGCGCCGAGAGCTGCAACAGAGCGGCCAGCTTAAAGGCACGGAGCTGATTTATTTGTCTGATCCGTTCGAAGTGTATATTGCTCATGTGCAGGGATCGGCTAAAATCCGAATGGCCGATGGCAGTCTGGTCACAGTCGGCTATACTGCCAACAATGGCCATGAATACAAAAGCATCGGCCAGGAGCTGATTAACGATGGTGTCCTGCCCAAGGACGGCCTTAGCCTGCAGCGCATGATTGATTATTTCAAGGCCAATCCGAATATGGTGGATCATTATATCTACCGCAACCCGCGGTTTGTCTTCTTCCAGATGGACTCCAGCGACCCGCGAGGCAGCCTGAATGAACCGGTCACGCCCATGCGAACGATTGCCACAGATAAGTCCATTTATCCGCGTGGATGCGTTGCCCTGCTCAAGACCAATCTGCCAAGACCGGTGGGCATGGAGATTTCCAAGCGGCCTTATACCGGGTTTGCCCTGGACCAGGACACCGGCGGGGCGATTCGAGCGCCGGGGCGCTGCGATGTGTATATGGGGTCTGGCGACCAGGCCGGCAAGATGGCCGGGCAGGTCTATGAGGAAGGCAAACTGTATTATATCTTTGTGAAGCCGGAATTAATGACTTCTGCGGCGGTATCAGGTGTTGTTGAGCCTTTACCCCAGTCGCAGAATCCGGCCTATTAAACAACCGACGACCTTAGTGCAAAGTGAGGCAGCATGGATTTCAAAATCAAGTTTCTCGGCGCAGTGCAGAATGTAACCGGTTCGCGGCATTTACTGGAGTTCAACGGTTCTCGTGTGCTGGTTGACTGCGGGTTATATCAGGAACGTGAATTTCAGTCCCGCAACTGGGAGGATTTTGGATTCATGCCCGCGGACCTCGATGCAGTGCTGCTGACACACGCTCATCTGGACCATTGCGGTCTGATTCCCAAGCTGGTCAAGGAAGGATTCAAAGGCAAGGTCTATTGTACCCCCGCAACGGCGGAAATTGCAAAAATCGTGCTGATGGATTCCGGCAAACTGCAGGAAGAAGATGCGGCCTTTAAACGCAAACGTCATAAAAGAGAGGGACGCGAAAGTCCTCGGCCCATCGAACCGCTTTACACCATGGAAGAAGCTGAGAAAAGCCTTGATTGCTTTCAGTCGATTCCCTTTGGCCAGGTATTCTCCCCGCTGGAAGGCATCGAAATCAGTTTTCACGAGGCGGGACATATTCTCGGGGCATCCATTATTAAGGTGATTCTGCATCTCAACGGCCAATCGCGGACGATATTGTTTACCGGGGATCTCGGACGCAACAATAAACCCATCATTCGTGACCCGGTTGTGTTTGAACATGCCGATTATATCCTGATGGAATCGACTTATGGTGATCGGGAACATGAAAACACCGAAAATACCAAGGATCAGCTTGCTGATGCGGTCAATCAGACATGGAAAGCGGGCGGGAATTTAGTTGTGCCGAGTTTTTCGATTGAACGCAGCCAGGAGGTCTTGTATTTCCTCAATGAACTGCTGCTGGAGGACCGTATTCCGCATATCATGACCTTTCTGGACAGCCCCATGGCGGTCAAGGTGACGGGTGTCTTCGAAAAGCATCCCGAGCTGTATGACCGGCAGATGCGGTCGCTGATTCTCAAGAATGGTTCGCCGTTCAGTTTCAAGGGATTGATTAAGGTTCAGGCTACCGCCGAATCCAAGGCGATCAACCATATCAAGGGGACGGTGATGATTATTGCCGGCTCCGGGATGTGTACCGGCGGTCGCATCAAACACCATCTGGTCAATAACATCAGCCGGCCGGAATCAACCATTCTGTTTGTGGGGTATCAGGCCCAGGGGACTCTGGGCCGGCAGATTCTCGACAGCAACGGAGGCGAGGTGCGTATTCTGGGCCAGACGTATCGGGTGAAAGCCAGGGTAGTCAAAGTGCATGGATTCAGTGCCCATGCCGATCGCAGGGAAATGCTGGATTGGCTGAGCAATCTCAAACAGCTTCCGCGCAGGATTTTTCTGGTGCATGGCGAAAAGGAAGCTGCTGAAAACTTCCGGGAATATCTGAAGGAAAATCTGAAGGCCGATGTTGTGGTTCCGGAATACCAGCAGGAAGTGACCCTGGATTAATGTATCGAAGTCAATGTGTCAAAGGCAGCACACATGCAGACCTGCTTGGCAGGATTGCATGCAGAGAACAGGGGGTTTTATGAAACAGGCATACTGCTGTTTTGGATTAGCAGTGATTTGTGCAATCTCCGTGGTGCGGGCGGACAGCCTTTATACCCTGACCGGAGGCAGTGATCCCTCGGCGGCTGCGGCGATCGATCCGAATTATTTTGTGGTGGCTGATGATGAACACAATATCTTAAAATTGTATCGAGCCGATGGACAGCCTGGGCCGGTACTGAATTGTGATTTATCTTCGTTTCTGAGGGTAGATTTGAAATCCCCGGAAGCAGATATTGAAGGAGCCGCACGAACAGGCAGCCGTATCTACTGGATTACCTCGCATGCCAGGAATAAGGATGGCAAATATCGAGCCAGTCGGTATCGGTTTTTTGCTGTTGACATACGCCCGGCACCATCGTCTGCTGTGCCGTTTGACCTGGCGCCGGCAGGCAAGCCCTGTTCAACTCTGCTGCAGGATATGCTGAACGCACCATCGCTGCGTTTTCTGAATTTGCAGTCTGTGACACGTTTTGATGACGAGGAGGGGCTATCAAAAAAACAGCGGGAACGGCTGGCGCCCAAGCGTGCAGGATTTAACATTGAGGGGCTTGCCGCAGGGCAGGAAGGAAAATCACTGTGGATCGGGCTTCGCAATCCCCAGTATCGCGATCCGGCCGATGGGCATAAAAAAGCAATTTTATTTTGCCTCCAGAATCCCGACGAGGTCATTGACAGGGGCGCAGCGGCCCGATTCGGAGAACCGGTGCTGCTGGATTTGGGCGGCCGAGGCATACGCTCCATCGAATATATCGAGTCGCAGCAGTCGTATCTGATTGCCGCCGGTGCCGTGGACGGTGCGGCGGACTACGCGTTTTACCGCTGGGATCCCAGGTCGAAATCATTGACGCCAGTTGAAATATCCGTTCCAAAGACCTTTAATCCGGAATCGATATTTGTTTGTCCGGGATGTTCCATGATGGGCTTAATTAGTGATGATGGATCGATGGAAGTCGTGGTCAAAAGCCCGGATGAAAGTCTTGATGGGGAATTGCTGCCGAATGGACGATGTCTGAATAAGAATTTAAAGGAGCTTGGCCGTCGGACATTCCGAGTGATGTTTTTGTCAGAGTTGGGAACAGCTTTGGATATGCGATAAGGCGTATACACAATATAGCTGATGAAATTAAAGATTTTTTTAGCCGGTATTTTATTGTTTTGCATTTTTTTTAGGGATTGTTATAGTTATATGGGAAATAAGGTGGGAAACTGTTCCCGCCGGACATCTGGCCTGTCTGTCGGTATGGCTCATAGGTCTTAATTTTCTTTTTGGAGAAACAAGATGACAAAGAAAGTGTATGTTGGGAATTTAAGTGCCAAAGTGGACACCGCCATGCTGGAATCATGGTTTACCGAATTCGGTACGGTGGAAAGTGCCAACATCGTGATGGATCGGGAAACAGGCCAGAGCAAAGGATTTGGTTTTGTCCAGATGAGCAGCGAACAGGAAGCCCAGGCTGCGATGGATGCCCTGAATGGCAAAGAAATTGAAGGACGGATACTCAAAATTGCTGAAGCCAATCCTCCTAAAACCAACAAACCTCGGTTTGGCGGCGGCGGTGGAGGCGGCAATAGACGTCCTGGTGGTTTTGGCGGTGGTCCCCGCGGCGGCGGCAATCGCGGCCCCGGCGGAAATCGCGGCAATGACCGTGGCGGCGATCGTGGCGGACGCGGCGGTTTCGGCAGACGATAATTTCTAAAAAATTTCGTTATAATACAGAGCACTTTGTGATCGCGGAGGATTGCAAAGTGCTTTTTTTCTTTCATAACTCTCTATATTTAAAGCAGTTATTTGTTTTGTGTACAAGGTGCCAAAGATGTCAAAGGGAAATATTATTTTATGATGGAAAGGTCTTGACATTGCGTCACGCTTATCTATAATACTCTCCTCATTGATCGATAGAAACTGCCTGTGTGTTCATCTTGTGTTTTTCTGCTCCGTTTGTTGACAAGCAATCAAGAGATTACAATCCAGAGTTAAAGTCTGCAAGGGCTTGTCTTGGATTTATCATGTTCTTCTCATCACCCTCCTCCGAAGCCAGACACCGATTTCGGGTCTGGCTTCATTTATATCTTGTAAAACCCTTAAAACATAGATACATTATACACAACAACGATTATTTATCTGTAAAACTATTGACTCAGAGCAAACCCGGTCGTATGATTGAGTTTTTGGGATAAGGAACATGAGCAAGACAAAAAAATCACGAATACAGTTTAATATCGAACGCTGCAAAGGATGCGGCTTATGCGTATTATATTGCCCCAAGGGCCTTTTACGGATGTCGGAAGAACTGAATAGTCAGGGCAATTCTTATGTTGAAATCATCGACCCAGCGGCTTGTAATGCCTGCGGGATATGTTTTCGGATGTGTCCGGATATTGTGATTGAGATTTCCGAACAGGCCGGGGAGTCTGACGGTGAAGAAAACGCATCCGATGGACAATCTGCGAGAAAGTGATCATCGATGGGCGAAAAAATACTGTTGAAAGGCAATGAACTGCTGGCCGAAGCGGCGGTGCGTGCCGGGTGTCGTTTCTTTGCAGGGTACCCGATTACTCCGCAGAATGAAATCCCCGAATATATGTCCTGGCGGCTTCCGCAGTCCGGCGGGGTGTTTATTCAAGCGGAAAGTGAGCTGGCTGCAATCAACATGCTTTTTGGGGCTTCGGCAGCCGGGACGCGGTGTATGACCAGTTCTTCTTCGCCGGGCATCAGCCTCAAGCAGGAAGGCATCAGTTATATTGCTGCCGCTGAATTGCCGTGTGTGATTGTCAATATGCAGCGGGGTGGTCCGGGATTGGGCAATATTCGGGCTTCCCAGGCGGATTATTTTCAGTCGGTCAAAGGCGGCGGTCACGGAGACTACCGGCTGATTGTGCTGGCCCCCGGAACGCTTCAGGAGGTCTATAATCTGACGATGAATGCGTTTGACTATGCCGACTTCTGGCGTAATCCTGTCTTGATTCTTGGCGATGGAATACTGGCCCAGATGGCCGAACCGGTGGAAATGGAGCCGTACCTGCCGCTGATGGATATTCCAACCAAGGATTATGTTCTCGATGGATGCCGCGGGCGTGCCCCGCGTGTCATTAAGACGCTGATACTGCATCCCAATATCGGGCTGGTTGTTCACAATCAAAATCTCCAGACGAAGTACCGCAAGATCGAGAAAGCCATCCAGCTTTGTGAGGACTATCAGACGGCGGATGCAGAGATTGTGATTGCCGGGTATGGAATTACCGGTCGAATAGCCAAGGGGGCTGTCAAAATGGCCCGCAAAAAAGGCATCAGGGCCGGATTGCTGCGTCCCATCAGCCTGTGGCCGTTCCCCAGGGAAACCTTTATGAAAACGGCGCAAACGGCTAAACAATTCTTGGTCGTCGAGATGAGCGAGGGGCAATTTATTGAAGACGTCAAACTGGCCATCGAATGCCGCCGATCGGTGGAGTTCCTGGGCCAGGGCGGCGGATGGTATCCGACGCAGGAAGTAATTCTCGAAAAAATTGAGCACATGGCCGCCCAGGCGAAAGGAGGCAGGTAAGATGGAATTTCTGCATCCTGAATCCCTGTCTGATAAGCAAACTCATTACTGCCCCGGCTGCGGACACGGCATCGTTCATCGGCTGGTGGCCGAAGTCATTGATGAACTGGATATTCGTGAAAAGACGATTGCCACAGCGCCGGTCGGTTGTGCGGTGATGTTTTATGATTACATGAAATTTGATATTATCGAATGTGCCCACGGACGCAGTCCGGCGGTGGCAACAGGTATCAAGCGAATGCTTCCGGACCGGATTGTGTTTACCTATCAGGGTGATGGTGACCTGGCGGCGATTGGTACCGCCGAAACCATTCATGCGGCCAATCGCGGCGAAAATATCACGGTAATTTTTGTGAATAACGCCATCTATGGCATGACCGGCGGGCAAATGGCTCCGACAACACTGCTGGGCCAGCAGACGACAACCACCCCCGGCGGCCGCGGCAAGCATCAGGAAGGCGGACCGGTACGCGTCTGTGAACTGCTTAGCAGTCTCGATGGAGTTTGTTATCTGGAGAGGACTTCGGTCAGTTCGCCCAAAGATGTGATTATGGCCAAACGCGCTATTAAAAAAGCTTTTGAAAACCAGATAGACGGCAAGGGCTATTCCCTGGTCGAAGTTTTGTCCATGTGCCCGACGGACTGGAAGCTGGCGCCGCAGGATGCAGTGAAGTTTATTAACGACGAAATGAAAAAAACATTCCCGCTGGGAGTCTTTAAAGATCGCTGATATGGAAGAAACCAGAATTATCATCGCCGGTTACGGCGGACAGGGTGTGGTCGCTATGGGCAACGTGCTGGCCCGGGCGTGCATGATCGAAGGCAAGAATGTGACCGGTATGGTCTCATACGGCGTTGAAATGCGGGGCGGCACATGCAGCGCGACGATTGTTGTGGGGGATGATGAGATTGCCTGTCCGTTTGTGGAAACCCCCGACCAGGCAGTGATTCTGAATCAGCAGTCGCTGGATAAATACGAGGAGTGCGTTATTCCGGACGGGCTGATTCTGGTCAATTCTTCGATAATTCAGCGCCCGGTTAAGCGGACTGACCTGGAGCAGATTCAAATCCCTGCTTCACAGATTGCCCGGGAACTGGGCAATATCAAGGGGGCTAATATGGCGGCGCTGGGGGCATATATTCAGCATACGGGACTGCTGAAGATGGAAAGTGTCGAGCGGGGGATGCGCGAGCTGTTCGGCGGAAAGAATCCGGTGATGACCGAGATGAACGTACGGGTACTGCGGGAAGGGGCCAAACGATTTACTCTGGTCAAAGCCCGCCAGAAGGCCTGATGCGATATGACAGGCGAGCAAGGATGGTAACGTCTGCTTCAGCGCAGAATCCATTTTGATTGTTCACAAAAAACAGGGCGGGCAGGTCAAGCAAGCGTGTATGGCACTATTAAGCATTAACAATATCTCGATGGGATTCGGTCAGGCCCCGATTCTCGATAATGTGAGCCTTCAAGTTGAGCCGGGGGAGCGTATCTGTCTGATTGGTCGCAACGGCGAAGGCAAAACCACGCTGATGAAGATCATTTACGGCCTGCTGGAACCCCTGTCCGGACAGATTACACGAAAGCCGGGGCTGGAAATCGGGATGCTGGAGCAGACAGTGCCGGTTGAATTGGAAGGGACAGTCTTTCAGGCGGTTTCGGATGGCCTGGGACGGCGCGGGCAACTGCTGCAGGACTACCACGATGTCAGCCGGCTGCTGGCCGAGGAGCCCACTCGGCAGGTCATGGATAAACTCAATCGCCTCCAGCATGAACTGGAAACGCAGGATGCCTGGCATGTCCATCTGCAGGTCGATACGGTCATTTCGCACCTGAAACTGAATGCGGATGCCCGGGTCGATACCCTGTCGGCGGGTCTGAAGCGGCGGGTACTGCTGGCCCGGGCGCTGGTGCTGGAGCCGGATATTCTGCTGCTGGATGAACCGACCAATCACCTCGATGTGGATTCAATTGTCTGGCTGGAGGAGTTTCTGCTGAAATATCCCAAGACACTGATTTTTGTGACGCATGACCGAATGTTCCTGCGTAAATTATCCACCCGAATTGTCAATATTGATCGCGGGACTCTAACCAGCTGGCAATGCGATTATGATACATTTCTCAAACGCAGGCAGAATCAGCTCGATGCCGAACTCAGCGAACAGAAATTGTTCGATAAAAAGCTGGCTCAGGAAGAGGCATGGATTCGTACCGGCATCAGGGCTCGCCGTACGCGCAATGAGGGGCGGGTCAGGCAATTGCTCAAAATGCGTCAGATTCGCCGCCAGCGGCGGGAAACCGTCGGCAAGGTGCGGTTCGCGATGCATGAAGCCCAGACGTCTGGTGAACTGGTAATTGATGTGCAGAACGTTAGTTTCGCATACCCTGATACAGCGTCCGAAACACCGTCGCCCAAAATTATTGACAATCTGACCACGGCGATTATGCGCGGTGACAAAATCGGCATAATCGGCCCCAATGGAAGCGGTAAAACCACGCTGCTGAAAGTTCTGCTGGATCTCTTGAAGCCCACGCAAGGCACTGTCAAGCTGGGAACGAAGCTGGAAATATCCTATTTTGATCAGCTTCATGCCCAACTGAATGAGACCAAAGCCGTCTGGGAAAATGTGGCGGATGGGTACAGTGTCATTATGCTTAACGGCAAGGAGCGAAATGTGATCGGGTATCTGCAGGATTTCCTGTTCACTCCCGAGCAGGCTCGAAATCTGGTGCAAAACCTCTCCGGCGGCGAACGCAATCGTCTGCTTCTGGCCCGACTTTTTGCCAAACCTTCCAATGTCCTGGTGCTTGATGAACCCACCAATGATTTGGATATGGAAACATTGGAATTGCTTGAAGAACTGCTGATTGACTATAAAGGTACGGTGCTGCTGGTCAGCCATGACCGAGCATTTCTTAATAATGTCGTGACAGGGACCCTTGTGTTGGAGGGGCAGGGCAGGGTGTCGGAATTTGTCGGCGGATATGATGACTGGAAAGCCCTGCAGCCATCCCAGGAAGCCCAGCCGGTTAAGAAGGATAAAGAAAAACCGCCGTCAGAGGATAAAGCGGCCACCAAAAAGAAACTCAGCTATAAGCAGCAGAAAGAGCTGGACCAGATACATGTCAATATTGAGCAGAATGAGAAGGAACTGTCCGAACTTCAGGGACAGATGACGCAGCCTTCTTTTTATAAGCAGCCCAGTGATGTTATTGCCGGGGTAGCGGCACGGATTCAGGAACTGGAAACTCAGAACGAACAATTGTTTGCACGCTGGGAACAGTTGGAGCAATAGAATTGGATGGACGAGACTGGATACGTGCGGCGGCCAAATAAAAAAGGCGGCTTAAGGGCCGCCTTAGGATGTCTGGAAATCCTACCGAATCAGGCCTTAACGACGTTAATCCGTCTGCCAGTCAGTTGAACGGTGCCGTCCTCGGTCGCAAAAATGGTATGGTCTTTGCCTATGCCAGTGTTAAAACCGGGGAAGAACTTGGTTCCCCTCTGACGCAGAATAATATTGCCGGCGATGACAGACTGCCCGCCGGACACCTTGAAACCCAGATACTTCGGGTTGCTGTCGCGTCCGTTTCGTGTTGATCCTTGTCCTTTCTTATGTGCCATAATGGAACCTCATGTAAATAGCGTTTAAGCGTCTTTTTATTCTAAATCCAAGAGCCACATAGATTAACATTTTTTTTGGACTTGTCCAGTGTAAAAAACACAATAATTTCGATAATTCATAAACATATATTATGGATGAAGTTATGGTTATTATGGAAGCATTGTCAAAAATATTTTTTCAAAAAATACGGATGTTCAATGACCAGAATAATAAAAGATCTGAAAAGTCTACATATTCATTCCAAATTTTTGAAGTCCTGCGAAAATAGGTAATTCCAGGAAGTCAACATGTGGCTCAAACTACACCAGAGCTTCGGATCATCGACAAGTCTGTGGCAGCAGCATGGCTTAGAGATTCGTGGACAATGGCATCTGTCCTGATGGGGCCAGACACATCCGGATGGCTGGCAATGTGCTCTGTTTAAAAACCGGGCAGCGAACTTTTGAAAAAGGGTTGCAATCGAGCCGCCATTTTCATAGACTCGTATGAACAGCAACCTGTAAATTGCAAAGTCGAATCAAAGGAAGGAATCGAGCAATGATGATTATGACAAAATTTTATCAGCCCACCCCGTATTTATGGACCATTCTGAAATTGACTGCGTATGTTTTTGGAACTGCGATTGTCCTCTGGGCGGTTCTCTGGATCGTATCGAAGCTGATTGAAAAAAAGTCAGCCGTTGCTTATCAGAGCATTATGAAACTGTATAAGCCTCTCTTTGCCATTGCAATGGTTCTGACATTAAGGCTGTTTCTGCCTTTACTCCAATTCCAGCAGGCCATCAATGAATTCGCCGAGCACGCGATTGCCATTGGAATTATCATCGCAATCATGGTTTTAATTATTCAGTTAATGGATGTATTTAATGATTTTATCGCGCGTCAGTACGATATGTCCGTGGCAGAGAATCTTAACGCACGAAAAATACATACTCAGCTGCGGGTGCTCAAGCAAATCGTGATCTGCCTGGTTTGCCTGATTGGTATTGCATCGATCCTGATGACCTTTGAACGGGTCCAGCAGTTGGGTGCAAGTTTGTTGGCGTCGGCCGGTGTGATTGGGATCATTGTGGGTGTCGCCGCACAGAAGACGATTCATACTTTTTTAACCGGCATTCAAATCGCAATCACCCAGCCCATAAGGCTTGATGATGTTGTCATTGTGGAAGGGGAGTGGGGACGCATCGAAGAAATTACGCTGACCTATGTTGTTGTTCGCATCTGGGACCAGCGACGATTGATTGTGCCGATTACGTATTTTATTGAAAAACCGTTTCAGAACTGGACACGAACCACTGCGGAAATTATAGGCACAATCTTTTTTTATATGGATTATACCGTACCCGTGGATGCGATTCGAACTCATCTGTATACCCTTGTTGAACAATCCGATTTATGGGATAAAAAAGTCTGTGGTGTCCAGGTGACGAGTATGTCCGAAAAGTCCATCGAAATGCGGGTACTGGTCAGTGCGGAGGATGCTTCAAAGGCCTGGGATCTGCGATGCCAGATTCGTGAAAAAATGATTGACTATATGCAAAAAAATTACCCGCAGGCATTACCTAAATTCAGAGCGGATATAGAGAATATGGCGAGGGGATAAAAAGGTGCGGGGGCCGGAGAAAACAGAGACAAGTGTTTCTGTTTCGGGGTCGGAGGCCCCCGCATTAAGTCGAAAGGACATCATCTTCAAATGCGGATGATTAACATGTTGCTTATCGGTGATTGCCACTATGACAAGATTTAGTATAGGTATTATTACCGTTAAAATCAAGTAAATTTTTGAGGTTCGCAAAAATGGTCTTTTTATTAATCCGGCGGACCCCGGCCTGCCTGTACACTGCGATAAAAACGATTTATAATGGCATAATTCATGGATCTAACCCCCACAATATGAATCTCGTAATCATTATGATAAATGGGATTATATCGAAATATGAATTATAAAACAAGGAAATATTAAGAAAATGTATAGCTTTGGGTGTAAAAATTACTCAAAATACTCATATGCCCCATATATCTACGCTTTTATAGGTCCAGAGGAAACACAACAGGTAAAATTTTATGTTCAGACAATGATTGTTTTTTGGGGCTGGACCTGTCATAATAAATCAAAACTATTAAACGATAGCCTAGTTCAAAGGATTTCATTCGACCCGGGATGTCGCAGCAAAAACGATTACAAATCAAACTGACAGGTCAGGTTCAGGGTGTTGGATGTCGGCCGTTTGTCTATAACTTCGCACGGAAGCTCAGACTGACGGGTTTTGTTCAGAACGATACACAGGGGGTTTTAATCGAGATTCAAGGGGAAAATACAACAGTCGATACGTTTATTCATAATCTCCAATCCAGCCCCAATCGTCCAACCCTGTTTCTGATCGATTCGTTTACATCGATTGAATTGCCTGTTCACGAAAATGAACAGGCCTTTACTATTCAAGCCAGCAGCACAGCGAATTCACCGACGTCGCGGTTGTGTCCCGATATCGCGATATGTCCGGATTGTCTTGCGGAAATGAACACCCCGTCTGATTTTCGATATCGCTATCCTTTTATTAACTGTACACAATGCGGTCCGCGCTATTCGATCATCAAAACTATCCCCTACGACCGGCCCAATACCACCATGGCAGGATTTGAGATGTGCCCGCGATGTCGAACGCAATATGGTGATGCGGCAGACCGTAGGTTTCATGCGCAGCCTGTGGCGTGTCCTGTTTGCGGACCCAAACTAACTTTACTGGATAACACTGGTTCACAGATTGAAACCAATAGTGACAAGACCATCTCCAGAACCGCCCAATTTCTGCTTGACGGCAAGATTGTTGCAATTAAAGGCATCGGCGGATTTCATCTGGC
>JAFGQP010000145.1 GCA_016935635.1 Sedimentisphaerales bacterium | reverse complement strand
GTTTTTCACAGTTCGGGCGATTAGCTCAGTTGGTAGAGCAGCTGACTCTTAATCAGCGGGTCTCAGGTTCGAGTCCTGAATCGCCCAGTTATCATAAAGCTATGTAAAATAACAAATTACAGGCTTTCTGGAAATCCGAAGGCTGCGGCAGCCAATCAGCGTCTTTGGGAACCGTCAATACGGAGACAAAAACCAAGAGCTGAACAGCGGCACTATTTGAAAGGAGCCCTGAATGCAGGTCAAATTTGAAGTCTTTCGCGGTTTATTTTCCACCTGGCAATCCCTGTTCACCCAGGCGGCCGAGTTTGCATCTTCCATCGGTAAAGACAGATTAATCAGTATTTCCCACTCAGAAGACAAGGGGGATGGTGTTGTTACTGTCTGGTATTGGTCCGAGTAAAGGATGATCCGGAAATAAAAATTGAACACATCCACCTGAAAGAAATCGCTTTTTTCAGGCAGGTTGGAAGGAAAAATTCAGATTTGGGTATTGTTAAGGAGCACTCTATGAACAGCAAAATCCTGTTGATATTTATGCTTTTAGCGATTTCCGTGCCTGCTTTTGCCCGTCCTCCCAAGGTCATCAAGATGTTTCCGGAAAACGGCGCCATGGATGTTCCGCCGGGGCCGATTAAAATCCGGATTGTGTTTGACCAGGACATGAATACCCGCAGCTATTCACTCTGCGGCGGGGGCGAGGATTTTCCCGAGCCCATCGGCAAACCGCAATGGTCAGGCAAACGGGCCTTCGTCTTCTCGGCAAAACTCAAACCCAATCACAACTACACATTCGGCATCAATTCGCCGTCCTATCAAAATTTCAAAAGCACTACAGGCGAACCGGCAGAAGTGCTGGTGGTTCAGTTTCAGACGGCTGGCGAAAACGGCCAGTCCGCCGATAGCGAGCAGGGTGTTTCAAAAGAAGATAACCAGCGGGCTGTTGAAGAACTGCGAAAGGCCATTGATGATCACTATTCCTATAAGATGCTTAAAAAGCTCGATTGGGATCAATTATTTGCACAATACCAGGACAAGCTGATAAACGCGAACAGCCCCATGTCGTTTGCACGGACGGCTGGGCTTTTGCTGGCCCATGCCAAAGATAAGCATATCTGGCTGACGGTCGGCGACCAGACAGTCCCGGCGTATCGCAGCCCGGTTGCCCCCAATGCCAATTTTCAAAAGCTGCCCGCCCTGGTTGCGAATTTCAAAAAACGGAACGACTATATCTGGACGGGGCAATTTCCTGATGGCATCGGGTATATTTATATTGATGGCTGGAGTGCTCAGCACAAAGAGTATTACGAAGCGCTTTACGCTGCTTTGAAGGAATTTGCCGCAGCGCCCGGTCTGATTGTTGATGTTCGCGGCAACGGAGGCGGCAGCGAGCCGATTGCCCAGGAATTTGCAGGCTGTTTTATCGATAATCCCAAAGTGTACGCCAGACATGTCATCCGTGATGCCGAGGCCCCCGGCGGATTTACGGATATGCATGAACGTCGGCTGGTCCCCAGCAAAAACCGTCCCACGTATCGCGGCAAGGTTGCCGTATTGACCGGCCCGGTCGTGATGAGCAGTTGTGAGGCGTTTGTGTTGATGATGAAGCAGGTTCCCGGCTGTATCTTTGTCGGTGAACCGACTCAGGGCAGTTCAGGCAATCCCCAGCCGTATGAGTTAGGCAACGGGGTGACGGTTTATTTGCCCTGCTGGAAAGCGATGCTGCCGGACGGGACCTGTTTTGAGGGTGTCGGCATCAAGCCTGATGTCCTCGTCAAAGTCCGTGCCAATCAGATTACTACTGCTGATCCGGTCATCAACGCAGCGAGAAATGCTTTGACGAAAAAATAAGGCATTCATTTAACCAGCATTGAAGGTCCAAACATAGCGGATATCCTGTTCGTGATGAGTTGGGGCATGACTTGCGGGACAGTAAACAGCGCAGGTTCACCCCGGGTGGCGCGGGGGGTTTGGTCTGCAAAAAGAGTACAACGGGATAGGGTTGTTCAAAAAGGGCTATTGGCGAAAAACAAACTTGTGCTTATTCAATTTTAGGTTACCCTCAATTGAGATAACCATTCGCAAAAATAAGTCCTGTTTAATGTACAAAAAAATATAGCTAATGTCATCAATGACAGGAGGCCGACATTATGAAACTAAGAGTATTTCTGCTATCCGTATTACTTATACTGACAATGCCCAGTTGGGCTGATTCCGACCCGAATTTTTATATCTTTCTGTGTCTGGGGCAGTCCAATATGGAAGGCTATCCGGGGATTGAACCGCAGGATAAGACAGGGGTGGATAGCCGCTTTCAGGTCCTGGCGGCTGTTGATTTTCCGAAGCTGGACAGAACCAGGGGGACCTGGTACGATGCGGTGCCGCCATTATGCCGGCCCAATTCGGGGATTTGCCCTGCCGATTACTTTGGCAGAACCCTGGCTGACGGCCTTCCGAAAGAAATACGCGTCGGTGTGGTGAATGTTTCCGTGGCCGGGTGCAAAATTGAGCTGTTCGATAAAAACACCTATGCGGACTATGCCTCGACGGCTCCGTCATGGATGGCCAATATTATCAAAGCATATAACGGCAATCCCTATCAGCATCTTGTTGACATGGCCAAATTGGCTCAGAAAGACGGCGTCATCAAGGGGATTCTCCTGCATCAGGGCGAGTCCAACACCAACGACAAGCAATGGCCTTCAAAGGTCAAAGGCGTTTATGACAGCCTGATTAAAGACTTGAACCTCAAGGCCGAGCAGGTTCCTCTGCTGGCCGGTGAAGTCGTGCATGCGGATCAGGGAGGGGTTTGTGCCAGCATGAATTCGATCCTTGCAAAGCTGCCTGAAACGATTCCGAATGCGCATGTAATTTCTTCAAAAGGGTGCGCCTGTCATTCGGACCATCTGCATTTTAATCCGGCCGGATATCGTCTGCTGGGAAAACGATATGCCCAAAAAATGCTCTCCATACTGGGGTATGAAATCTCCGAGTCCAAAGAAGGTCAGGAGCAGCTTGTCGTGTCGACGGAAACTGCCTCAAGAACTGTGGAAGATGGCGGGACAGGGCCTTACCCTGCGGTGATGGTGACCGATGGGACTCTGGCAACACATACGATATTTCGGCCCAAAGACCTGAGCGTTTTCGGCGAGACAAACAAGCTGCCGATTATTGCCTGGGGTAACGGGGCCTGTGCGAATTCCCCGTGGGAACATGTCAACTTTTTGTCTGAGGTGGCGTCGCACGGCTTCCTGGTCATAGCGATCGGGCCAATGCCGCAGGAAGGCCAGCGGGGCGGCGGACGGTCAAAGTCGTTGCAATTGATTGATGCGATTGACTGGGCGATTGCTCAAAACAAAAATAAAACGAGTCCGTATTACTCCAAGATCGATACAGCGAAAATCTCCGTAAGCGGCATGTCCTGCGGCGGGCTGCAGACGCTTGAGGTTGCTCCCGATCCGCGTGTGACGACAGCGGTGATCTGCAATAGCGGCATCTTGGGTACTCCGGGAAGCGGTATGCCGGGTATGCCCGGTCTGAAGAAAGACCATCTCGAGAAACTGCATGCGCCGACTTTATATATCTTGGGAGGGGAGTCGGATATTGCTTATAATAACGGGATGGATGATTTCCGCCGGATTAACCACGTACCGGTTTTTGCCGCCAACCTGAATGTAGGGCATGGCGGAACCTATCGGCAGCCGCATGGAGGTGAATTTGCCGTGGTTGCGACGGCCTGGTATCAGTGGCAGTTGAAAGGAGATCAGGACGCAGCAAAAATGTTCACCGGCGAACCCTGCGGTGTGGCTAAGATGTCCGGCTGGAAAGTCGAAAAGAAAAATATTCCCTGACCAGCGGCAAACAAAACCTGCTGTGGGACGGTCTGAAAAACAAAAAAAGACCCTTTCTTTTTATGAAAGGGTCTTTTTCTTTTGCTTAAATTTGCTGGATTATTTGCGGCGACGAATGAATAAGGCTCCCGCGCCAACAATCAGCAGCGTTGCCGGTTCGGGAACAACCATGTCTGCAACGAGGTTGTCAAACATCTGGATGGATTCCGAAGTAAGCCCATCCATGAAATTCGTTAACACACCTGCATTCAAGTCGATAGATAAATTGAGCAGCATTCTCCGTGCGCCTGCGACCGAACCATCAATAAACGATGCCCCTGCGGTCCACTCCGCAATCTGAATCTGCCCATTGGTTCCCAGGGCAATTATAGTCCCATTTCCAGCATCCGGAAGGACAGGATTGAATTCCAACTGACAAAGCACCCCCGGGGTCGTCACGTTTATCTGATTGTTTCCATCCAACACAATCCCGGTAAATGCCGCATGATCCGGATCAAGCGCTGTCAGGGTATGAGGATCCAGATCGACCCCCTCGGTGGAATTGGTACTCAGCCAGTTCCACCGCGAGGTTCGAGTCAAATACGGCGTCATATTCAATAATGGCGCAGTGACCAGTGAATTCCATGCGACTTCTTCCTGGACGGAATTTCCGCCAATCGTCGCAGTATCATCATAGGCACCGCTGTCCGAACCTCGCCCCATAATGATTAAATCCGTAGCATTCAGTTCCGCGAGGGTCTGATCATTGAGAACTTCGTAACCGCCATCGGTGACGGTATAACCCTGGTTAACCAGATGATCGATCCATACCTGATCAGCCTGGCGCTCCAGATTGGCAGTATCTGACCGCCTGACCCAGATGATGTTTCCTGTACCCGCTTCCAGCACCGCGCCGCCCAGCAGACACAACAGTAGACAAGCCACAACAGTATTTTTCATCATTCCACACCTCCAAAAAGTTTGTATTGCATCATTTCGCTGTTTAACAAGCGATCCATAGCGCATAACAAAAGTGAGGCATTGGAAGGAACTCACATGATGTCATAGCAATGCCTCCTCCGAGTTTCTATACATATGAATACCACAATCAGACAGTGCGCGTCAATATGCCATATATAAAAGACTTAGTAAGTCTATATTAGTATGTATATAAGTGCGTATTTTATATAAGGTTAAAAAAACTATTCTTCTGAAATAAAATTAAAACAATGTTAATTTTTGGTTAGCCCAAACCAGATATTATAGGGCAGTGAATGGATGCTCGTACGGGATAAACAAAAAAGGCCTCACTTCTGGAGTGGGGCCTTTTGGATAATATTCATTGCAGGTTGTCAGGTCAGGGCAGGGGTTTGACCATGATATTCTTGAAGTAAACGGTGCTGCCGGGGTCATGCCCCTGAAGGGCGAATGTACCGCTGGACAGTTTCCGGCCAGGCATGCCGGGATAGCCGGTCTGGCTGATGCCATCCGGTTCGATGTAGTCCACAGTGACCACGCCGTTGACCTTAATCGTGATGTGTTTACCTTGAACAATGATATGCTGGGTAAACCATTCGTTGTCTTTGGCGGGGGCTTCTTTGACATCCACTACGGCATACAGCCCGCCGGTGCGGCGCCAGTCTCCGTGGCTATTGTTGACCTGGACTTCATAACCCTTGTCCGGCCAGCCGGAGTCCTGGAACTGAGTGTGAAAATACATGCCCGAGTTGGAATTCGGCTGGGTCATAACGTCGGCTTTCCACTCAAAATTGGTGAATTTTGCATTCATGACGGGACCCGAGTAGAACAAATGGCTGCGTTCGCCGTTGACGACAATCTTGCCATCCTGTACCTTGAAGCAGTCTTTATTTTCGTTGGCAGTCCAGCCATTCAGGGTCTTACCATCAAACAGGCTGATCCAGCCATCGTTTTTAGCGGTTTTTGCCGACTGACAGCTGCCCAGTACAAGGCTGGCACAAATAAGCGTCACTGCAATAAGTCGTGTCACGTTTGTCTCCTTACATAAGATGTTTTCTTCGGTTTTCAGCAGCGTTATGCTTTTTACTATATTCTATCATCCTAACAAACTTGAGCTGAACTATCAAGCGTTCTCTTTTAAGATGCAATGTCCAGGCAGACGGCTACAGAATACTTCGTATAAACTCAAAACAGCGGGGGATTTACGGCAATTTCCTTCAATCTGGGATATCGCAGGAAGAGGTCTTCGGGAACAAGCTGTTTTCGGCCGGTAAATCTGGCCTTTAGTTCCAGGGCATTGGCGACGGCTGAGCCCTGATAGTGGTTATTGGCGATGACAACGACGGAAGAAAACACCTGGCAAAGCGACTTGATCCGACGTTCGATCTGGTATAGCTCATCTTTACTGTAGCAGTAATTATACTTCTCATCCCGGCTAGCGGCTTTGAACCAGGCCTCGGTGTTCCGACCATGCAGTCTGAAATAGCCGGCTTTGCCGACTGGACAGCAGGGCAGGCTGAATGAATCCGGGCCAATAGGGTAATCAATAGCGGCAATGCTGACCTGCAGACGGGCCAGGAAATCCATTGCCTCTGTGGTTTCCCAGGATTTGTGACGGACTTCAACAACCAGATTAAAAGGGGGGCTAAATCGATTGACTAATTCAATCAGGTGATTGCGGTGATGTGTAGAATCGTCAAACTGATAGGGAAACTGCATGAGCAGATGGAGGAGCCGGCCGGCTTCGAACAAGGGGCTCAAGCCTGCATGAAAGTCCCTGATAAGAGATGAGTCAAGTCTGTATCTATGGGTTAAATCCTGATGGAGTTTAGCTGTAAAAAAGAATCCGGATTTATCCTTTGTTTTGGATAACCACGTTTGGCAAATCCGGCTCTCAGGCGGACGATAAAAAGTAGAGTTGATTTCGATACAATCCACAAAACGGGATAGATAGGCCAGCGGATCTTTGATTCCAGCCGGATAGACGATTTTTTGCCAGTCCGGATACGACCAGCCTGCCACACCGATAGCAACTTGTTTTGTCATGATAGTATTGTAGTCGATTGGTGGGAGTTGGCAAGCAAAGGAAATGTAATGATTTTCAAATAAATAAGATTTTTCATAGCTTCAAACAGATTGGTCAAAAAAAAGCTATAAATTGTTTATATTCAATTAGATAGGTATCTTAAGAGTGGGTTGTTTGCTATCCGGATTAATACCGATTTTTAAAAAAGGGGTAAACGAAGCCACTAAATACGGAGTATATTTTACATAGTACCCCAAAAAAGAGAAGGGCCGCCCGCAGGCAGACCCTTCCGGAGGGGAGAAAACTCTTTATTAGTCTATACGTCCTGTTCGAACGTATGTGCTATTCTCAAACCACTTTGCTGGGATTTTATGGGTATTTTTACTGATAGCAATAGAAAATTTCGCAAAACGTAGAATATTTTCAAAAAAATTGGTTATGGTGATGGTTTCGAAGGTGGGGAGCAAAAAAGCCCCGGTTTAAATGCCGGGGCTTTTTTCTTATTCTAACAGTGTATTGTTAAATCTTGCCTATAATCAAGGCACAGTTATGACCGCCAAAGCCCAGTGAATTACTTAGGGCATAACGTACGTTTGCCTTGCGTGCTGAGCCGGGGACATAATCCATATTTACATCGCATTCCGGATCAACCGATTCCAGATTGGCAGTCGGATGGATAATTCCGGTTTCGATTGTTTTGGCGGTAACAACCATCTCAATTGCACCGCTGGCCCCGAGGGTATGCCCCAGGCAGCTCTTGGTTGAGCTGACGGCTAATTTATGGGCATGAGACCCAAAAACTGACCTGATGGCGATGCTTTCAGCCGTATCGTTGAGCTGAGTGCTGGTGCCATGGGCATTGATATAATCAATCTGGTCAGGATTTAATTTAGCCTGCTTCAACGCCACACGCATTGCTTCGGCGCCGCCGGAGCCATCAGCCAGCGGGGCCGTGATATGATACCCATCCCCTGTACCGCCGTAGCCGAGCATTTCCGCATAAATCCTGGCACCGCGTTTCCTGGCATGTTCATATTCTTCCAGCACCACTATTGCAGCGCCTTCGGACAGAACAAAACCATCACGATCCTTATCAAACGGCCGGCTGGCCTTCTGTGGGTCGTCATTGCGTGTGCTCAGAGATTTCAGGGCACAGAAGGAAGCCAGTCCGATTGGTGTCAATGCGGCTTCTGAACCGCCGGAAATGGCGATATCGCTGCGGTCATTCAGGATATTGTAAAACGCCTCTCCAATGGCGTGGCTGGCCGAGGCACAGGCCGTGACCACACAGAAATTCGGACCGCGCAAGCCCCACTGAATCGAGATGCAGCCGCTGGCGGCATTGCTCATCAGTTTGGGCACGCAGAACGGCGAAACTCGGCGGGGGCCTTTATCCAGCAGACGAATATGCTGGTCTTCGATTTCCTTTATGCCGCCTATGCCTGTTCCGACAATGACTGCGACCCGCGTTTTGTCTTCTTTTTCGAAGTCCAATCCGCTGTCTTTGACTGCCGAAACAGATGATGCAAAAGCCATCTGGGTAAACCGATCCATCCGATTGGCTTCATGGACATCAATGTATTTGCCCGGTTCAAACTGTTTGATTTCGCCGCCGAATTTGACCGGATATAGAGACGTATCGAATTTTTCGATAGTCGATACACCGCTTTTTGCCTGACACACAGCATCAAATAAGGATTCAGCAGTTTCTCCCAGCGCAGTTATACAGCCCAGGCCCGTAATGACAACTCGACGATTTGACATGCCTGGCCCTGTTTATTCGCTGCCTTTTTTCTTCATCACATCGACGATATAGTCGATCGCGGCGCCGACAGTCTGAATCTTTTCGGCTTCTTCATCCGGAATGCTCATATCAAAGGCATCCTCGAATTCCATAACCAGTTCAACTGTATCCAGTGAATCGGCATTGAGGTCATTAATGAAGGACGTTTCGCGGCTGATTTCGGCTTTATCCACGCCCATCTGCTCGCTGACGATTTCAATCACTTTGGCCTCGACGGTCTTGATATCAATATTTTCGCTCACGTGCTGTTCTCCTTTATCGAAAGTAAACTTTTCCAATCCAATTTGTTTCTGACTGCGAACAGTCGGCGGTAATATACCGGCCTGATAACCTGTTTTCAACGTTTTTTTGTAAAAATCTTATATCCATTAGATACTTACTACATCGCCATTCCGCCGTCCACGCATAAGACCTGGCCGGTAATATAACCCGCCTCATCGCTGGCCAGGAAAGCGACCGCGCGAGCCACGTCCTCGGGACTGCCGAATTTACGCATCGGAATGACATTCATGGCTGCTTCCTTGACCTGTTCGTGTAAAACAGCTGTCATATCCGTCATAATAAAACCGGGGGCGATACAGTTGGATGTGACGTTTTTCTTGCCGACTTCCCGGGCAATTGACTTGCTCATGCCAATCAGGCCGGCTTTGCTGGCGGCATAGTTGGTGGAACCAGCCTGCCCCATGACCCCGGCAACCGAGGCGATATGGACCAGCCGGCCAAATTTATTACGGACCATGGAACGGGCGGCAACGCGGGTGGCGACAAAGGCAGCCCGCAGGTTGACATTAATGACTCGGTCAAAATCCTCATCATCCATCTGAATCATCAGCTTGTCACGCGTAATACCCGCATTGTTGACCAGGATGCCGATACCGCCGTTCTGTTCAGCCAGTTCTTCCAATACCTGCGTCAGTTTTTCGGTTTGCGTGATATCCACACAGCGGGTGATGACCTCGAATCCGGCGTTTTTACACACGGTCTCTAATTCAGCAAGCTGCTGGGCGTTTAAATCCAGCCCGGCCACCTTGCGTCCCTGCTTAAGAAGCTCCAGAACAATCGCCCGGCCAATACCACGGGCTGCTCCGGTTACAACTGCCAAACGTTTTTCTGCCATACCAAATTCTCCAACCTGAATAAAGATGTTGCCGGTCGTTTATTTGTTTTTAATTATAGCGATTCAAGGCTTTCAAGGGAACTGATATTCAAAATATCTGCTCTGCGATGAATCCGTTTCATTAATCCAGTTAATACGCGATTGGGGCCGATTTCCACAAATTTTGTGACACCATCGGCGATCAGCTTTTCCATACATTTTTGCCACAGAATGGATTCTACAAGCTGCCGCACGAGACCCTGCCGGATCTGCTCGGCTGAAGCATAGTAGTCCGCCGAAATATTGGCAATGACCTGAATGGCTGCGGGATTCTGCAGGGGGCATCCGGCCAGGGCCTGTCCCAGGGCGTCTGCCGCGGGCTTCATCATATCCGTATGAAATGCACCGGCAACGGCCAGCGGAACGGCCTTCATGGCACCATATTTTTCGGCCAGCCCGGCGGCTCGCTGACAGGCTTCGATATCGCCGCTGATCACAATCTGCCCCGGACAGTTGAAATTCACCGGGACCAGCAGTTGACCTTCAGAGGCTTCATCGCAAAGCTGACGCACTTTGGGCTCATCCAATCCGATCAGGCTGACCATTCCGCCGCGCGACGCATTGGCCGCCGCCTGCATGGCCTGACCGCGTTTGAGGACCAGCCTTAAGGCATCTTCAAAACTTACCAGTCCTGCGGCATACAGCGCCGTGTATTCACCCATGGAAAGACCGGCCGTCACCTGCGGCGTCAAGGCGGGAGCTTTATCCCGCACCAGATCCAGCAGGGCGGCGGATACGGTGAAAATCGCCGGCTGCGAAATATCGGTACTATTTAGCTTGTCTTCCGGTCCCTGAAAGCACAGGCTTTTCAGGTCAAAGCCGACAATGGCACAAGCTTTGTCGAACAAAGCCGCGGCTTCAGGAGAGGCTGCCGCAATATCGGCACCCATTCCCACAAGCTGAGCTCCCTGACCCGGAAATATAAAAGCTATTTTACTCATCCCATGAATCCTTAGTGATGCGATTGGGCAATATTATAACTGAATTACGTTGGCACCCCAGGTCAAACCACCGCCGAAGGCCACCAGCAGAACGATATCATTTTTTTTCAGCCGTCCTGTTTGTCTTGCTTCATTGAAGGCAATCGGAATAGACGCCGCAGAGGTGTTGCCAAATTTGTCGATATTAATAAAAATCTGTTCGTTGTTGAAATTCAGGCGTTTGCCGACCGACTCGATGATTCGGGCGTTCATTTGATGGGGAATGAATAATGAAATATCTTTGACGTCCAGATCACATTTTTCAAGACATTCTTTCACCAGTTCCACAATGCGGCGAACTGCCGTATAGTACACCTCTTTGCCGTTGATGGTCATGTAAACCATTTTAGGATCAGGCAGAGGTTTGCCGACGGGATAGCGTGACCCATACGCCTTGCAGTGCAGCGAAGTCCATCCGCCGCCATCCGAAAATGCGGTGCTGTACATGACACCCATCGAGGATCCGTTATGATCGGCTTTGAGGATCACCGCTCCGGCTCCATCGCCGAATAAAATGCAGCTGCCCCGGTCCGTATAATCGGTGATCCGGCTGAGTGTTTCGGCGCCGATGACCATGGCGGTGCGGTAACGACCAGCCCCGATAAACTGCTGAGCGATCGACAGGCCATAAACAAATCCGCTGCAGGCTGCCGACAGATCAAATGCCCAGGCATTGACCGCGCCGATTGTATTTTGCACAAAACAGGCCGTGGATGGAAATACCATCTCCGGCGTGATGGTGGCCACGATAATCAGATCCAGTTCGTCCGCCTGCATGCCCGCATCAGCCAGTGCCCGGCGGGCCGCTTCGGAAGCCAGCACGGCGGTGGTCTGTTCGTCGGAGGCAATCCGACGCTGCTTGATGCCCGTTCGCGTGGTAATCCATTCATCGCTGGTTTCGACCATTTTGGCGAAATCTTCGTTGGTCAGAATCGTTTCGGGCATAAAAGAACCTGTCCCGGCTATGACTGCACAGGTAGGCTTTGTAGATTGGATAGTTGGATTATTCACCATTTGATTTTACCGCTGATTTAGCCAGAGCCTGCACAATATGCTCATTTATCTTTTTCTCTGAAAACCGTTTGCAGGCCAGAATGGCGTTTTTGATTGTGCGGGCCTTGCTGGAACCGTGGCAGATAATGGATGTCCCATTAACGCCCAACAGCAACGCGCCGCCGTATTCATGATAATCATATTTTTTATATATTTTTTTAACCACTGTTTTAAACCACAGGGCCAGCAGTTTGTTGCGCTGCATCAATTCTTCGCGGATGACCTGAAAGAGCATTCCGACGGCACCTTCGGTAAGTTTCAAAACGACGTTGCCCACAAATCCCTCACAAATCACAACATCGCATTTGCCTTCGAACAGATCGCGCCCTTCAACATTTCCAATAAAGTTGACGTTGGGATCGGATTTCAGCATCGCCCGTGTCTTTTTGATTAAGTCTGTGCCCTTGGCTTCCTCCTCGCCAATATTCATAATGCCCACACGCGGATTCTGGATGTCCAGCATTAAATGGGAATACGAGCTGGCCATTACTGCATACTGATATAAATGGATGGGCTTGCATGAAATATTGGCGCCGACATCACAAATCGTAATGGGGCCATTGTATGTGGGCAGAACAACCGCAATGCCCGGACGAACCACTCCATCAAGAGTACGCATTCGCAACTGGCTGGCCGCTACGCATGCTCCTGTATTGCCGGCCGAAAGAACAGCGTCGACCTGCTTGTGAGAAGCGATGCGCGCCATGATAGCAATCGAGCTTTTGGGTTTCTTGCGCAGTGCATCGACAGGGGACTCGTCCATGCCGATGACTTCGGAGGCATGAAAAATGCGGAATGTATCCGGGGAGGCTTTCAGGGCTTTCAGTTGGGAGCGTATGGCTTCTTCATCCCCAACCAAAACCAATTCATCCTCTGAGCCGAGCATATCCTTTGCTTCCAGCGCGCCGGCGATAATCTCGCCGGGGGCGTAATCCCCGCCCATCGCGTCGATGGCAATCCGCATGGTTTACTCTTCAGCCTCCTGACCGAGTTTCAGCGTGATATCCGAGTTGACATACCCGCATTTTTCGCAAGCCGCATGAGGCAGTTTGGCCGCACCGCATTTCTTGCACAGTGAATAATTCACCGGCTTGAGCGCTTTATGCGCCCGACGCGAGCGGATTGTCGAATGACTTTTCTTCTTTGTTGGTAGCATTTTAACTCCTGAAACAACGTTTTAATACGCCATAATTTCTCTTGGGTACGTACCGCAACGCCAGTCAAGCGTTGCCAATTCGTACGAAAATCTATACCAGACTACATGTACAGAGTAAAGAAAATTAATAAAGGGCTTTTATTTATCCGAAATTCAGACGAAAGTCAAGAGGCAAATTTGAAATGAAAAATTCAGACAATAGGGGGTTTTTGGGGTTGAAATTTACATAAATTTAGGATAATATCACCTGTTTATATTGTTTGTAATCTGGTGCGATTCGGGTTAAGCCCTCTAAAATGGAAAAATTGGGGGGTATTTAAATAAGCTAGGCAGTGACTGTACAGGGATTCTCGGAAGGCCTGAAATACTGTACAAAATGGATTTTAAGTGGCTAAAATAGAGATCCTATGGTTCGCGAAATGAATCGAATACCTTTGTATGAGGCAATACGGCGGAAAAAAGAGGCCGGAGGTCTTAATCAAACGCCGCAGGCCCAGCCTGTACCTCAACAGGAGCACAGAACAGAGCCGCGAATCCAGTTGAAGCCGTCGCCGACTCAGGCCAAGCAGGTTCCGGCCCAACCGAAACCCTTGACAAAACCTGTTGCCAGGCCTGCAGTTACATTAAAAGGCAGGGTACTAAAACAACCCAAGCAGGCTTCCCGGACCATGGAATTGGTCAGGGAACTGTTAAATGATAAAGCACTGCTGAAGTGGATTGCAATTTCCATTGTGGCGATTGTTGTTGTGCTGTTGATTATAAATATTGCGAGAAACAGCGGCGAAAGTGACTTGGGTGTGCCGGGCGTTCCCGGGTCGGAAGGCCAAGCGGGTCTCTCAAAAGTGGAGACAACCGATTTGGATTCGCAAATGAGCACTGGTTCTGGTGAACCCACGGGTGCAGAGTCCGAGGTAAACCAGCAGGTGACTGTTGCGACACCAGCACCGACCAGGACGCAAATACCTGCTGCGATTCAAAATGAGTTCCAGAAGCCGGCAGACGAAAAGCCGCCGGTGGCGACAAAGGCGACTGCGACAGGTGACAATGTAATTGTGATTGTTGCCTATACAAAACAGGGTGATTTGCTTCCTGTTCAGGTTTATTTTAAGCAGAATGGGATTGAAACCGAAGTGATTCAGCGGGGCAGTTATTTCCTGCTGGTTACTCAAAACCGTTATGAAAATCCTGAAAAAACAGGCACAGACGGTTATCAGATAAAGCAGACGATAAAGCGAATCGGTGCCAAGTACAGGGCACCCGAAGGGTATGAACGGTTTGGTTCGACCCCGTTTCAAGATGCATACGGTATGAAAATTAAATAAGTATCAGGAGAATTCAGAATGTCAATTGATCGTTCTTTGAAAGTAAAAGGCGCATTGTCCAGACATCGCAATGTACTCAGCCGCGGTGAGCGGATTGAGGTTCTCAAGCAGGAAGAACGCTGGGAAGATGATAAATCGGTTATGGGCTTACCCAAGGTTGCCCACCGCAAGGCCGGTACCGGCAAGAAGGATGCCAAAGAAGAAGCCGCAGCCCCGGGTGCCGCACCTGCCGCCGCACCAGCCGCTGGCGCTGCAGCCAAGAAATAATTTCCGGAGTTGAATGAAATTCGATAAACAAACCATCCGGACTCGTGCAGTGCCGCAATTCCGGATGGTTTTTTATGCGCCTGTGATACAGGTAACAGAATAAAGGGATTTGCCATGCGACATTTTCTTGCAGATCGTACACAGTTGATAGATGCCAGCGGAATCCGTAAGGTTTTTGCCCTGGCAGCACAGTTGAAGGATCCGGTTAATTTTTCAATAGGTCAGCCTGATTTCGACGTGCCCGAACAAATCAAAAAAGCCGCCATCCATGCCATCGAAACAGGATTCAACCGGTATTCACAGACTGCCGGCGAGCAGAAGCTGATTGATGCCATAAAACAGAAAGTAACTGCCGATTACGGCTGGCAGAATCCGCAGTGCTTTGTTACCAGCGGTGTCAGCGGTGGTCTCCAGCTGGCTTTCATGGCGACCATCAATCCGGGGGATGAAGTGATTGTTCCCGATCCGTATTTTGTGATGTACAAGCATCTGGTGAATATGCTCGGCGGCAAATGTGTATTTGTTGATACGTACCCTGATTTTCGTCTGCCGGTCGATAAGATTGAAAAGGCGATTACGCCCAGAACCAAGCTGCTGATATTAAACTCCCCGGCCAATCCGTCCGGGATTGTTTATACGGAGGCGGAGGTCAGAGCCATGGCTGACATTGCCCGCAAGCACGGCATCCTGGTACTCAGCGATGAAATTTATGAGGATTTCTGCTACGATGGTCCCAGTTACAGTATTGGCAATCATTATGAGGGCACCCTGGTCTTGAAAGGGTATAGTAAAACCTATGCCATGACAGGATGGCGTATGGGCTATGCCGCAGCCACCGAGGCACTCAAGCCGCTGATGGATAAGATGATTCAAATCCAGCAATACACGTTTGTCTGTGCTCCCACGCCGTTTCAGATGGCATCTGTAGCCGCAATGAGCGTGGACATGACCAGCTATGTTAACGCCTATCGCAAAAAGCGGGATCGCATGGTCGAGGGCTTGAGCAAAGGATATGAGGTGGTCAAGTCCGGCGGGGCGTTCTATCTGTTTGTCAAGGTGCCGCCAAAATATCCGAATGCGACGGCGTATGTCCAGAAAGCGATTGAAAATAATATGCTGGTTATTCCCGGCAACGTTTTCAGCGAAAAAGACACCCATTTCCGTATCAGCTATGCAACCACAGATGCCAAAATTGAACAGGGGATTGAGATTCTGAATCGGCTGAGTCAGGGATAAACTACCCAATTTTACAAGACTAAAAGGCTAAAGAATGAATCAGTGTTCTTTAGCCTTTTTTGTTAGAGAAATAATTGTATTTGATTAAATTTTTGTAAAAAAGTTTTGCTCAAATCTGGCCTATCGCTTAAAATCCCCTCTTAATTGGATATTCTGGGGTGTTATCATAAGAGTGTTTTTTCTTGCTTCTTTTTATAGACTATGTGTGTGACTTGAATCGCGTCCTGTTTTCTAACATCGTTT
>JAFGQP010000144.1 GCA_016935635.1 Sedimentisphaerales bacterium | reverse complement strand
TCATTGATCTGGAAACCCTGACTTTTAAGCGAATCCAGCATCGCCAGCGCCAGACCGCAGTTCATTGCCTGGTGTTCACCCGGCAGGGGAACCCGCAAATGTTCGAATTTACTGGTCGGAGTCGTCAGACAAATCCGAGTATGAGGCCCGTGTTCACGGGACGATTCAAACCGGTACGAAAAATCAATATCCCGTCCGGTGATCGTCAGCGGGGCCTTCAGCGACAAGGCCTGTTTTTTGATAACCTTCATAGCCATAGGGTCTTGCGGCACAGTGATAACCGGAATTCCCTTCTTGATGATGCCCGCTTTTTCCTTGGCAATATGTTCCAGTGTCGGCCCCAGCAGATTCTGGTGATCCACACTGATGCTGGTAATCCCGATAACATCCGGAGTGATGACATTGGTACTGTCCAGTCGTCCTCCCAATCCGGTTTCAATAACAGCAATATCGACTTTTTTATCGCAGAAATAAAGAAAGGCCAACGCCGTCATAATCTCAAAAAAGGTGGGAAACGAGTTCTTTTTGCCCATCTTATCAAGAACAGGATGCATTCGGTTCATGATTCCAAGGAAATCTTTGCGGGAAATCATCTCGGAATTGACCGTAATCCGCTCATGCAGTGTGCTGACATGCGGCGAGGTGTAAAGGCCAACCTTATAGCTATTCGCTTCCATCATCCGCGACAGCATAGTTGCAGTGGAACCCTTGCCTTTGGTTCCTGCAATATGGACTGTACGAGTCTTCTTATGGGGGTCGCCAAGTCCTTTCAGAAGCTCATTCATCCGATCTAGATCAAAAGTGGTCACATTGTATCGTAATTTCTGCTGTTTTTCGTAATCCGTCTGTTTAAACAGGTACTCAAGTGCCTGATCATAGGTACGGAAAACCTTTTCAGTGCGTTTCACTTTTTCGGTAGCGACGTTTTTCTTCTTGGTCGGTTTGGCAACCGGTTTTCTTTTTTCAGTGATTGTCATAATTAGAATTATGTTATCAGAACGGGACCCGAAAGTCAAGATAATATGAATACTATTGGTTTTGTTTTAGTTAAAATAACAATCCTGTGAATTATAAGTCATTATTATATATAAACATATGTTTATATAAATATTAATAAACATATAATATCAAATTTATCTACTATTAGTTATGCTAATATCCTAAAAACTACATCTAATACAAAGATACTCCTCGAGCCCTTTAATACTTCGCGTCGTGAGAAAAAAAGTTCACAAAAAGTAGCTTGTTTATCGGGCCATTCGACATTACTATATGACACACTTTTTAAGTTGCGTTTGCAGGCAAAACAGGAATGAAAGAAAAGGCGTCTGCAGCAGGAAACTAAGCACGAACTAACTGAAAACATAAAAATATAAAAAAGGATCTGTTATGGCAGGGGCAATAACCAAAACCGGTTTAACTGCGTTGGATGAGTTGTGTATTAATACGATTCGTTTTCTTTCCATGGAAGGCGTTCAGGCCGCCAAGTCCGGCCATCCCGGGATGCCTATGGGTATGGCACCCGCTGCGTATGCCCTGTGGATGCGGCACATGAAATTCAATCCCGCCGATCCCAACTGGATTAATCGGGATCGCTTCGTATTGTCGGCCGGTCACGGCAGTATGCTGCTGTATTCCCTGCTGCACCTGTGCGGTTATGACCTGCCGCTGGATGAATTAAAGAAATTCCGTCAGTGGGGCAGCAAAACCCCGGGCCATCCGGAATTCGGCTATACCCCCGGTGTGGAAGTGACCACCGGGCCGCTCGGACAGGGAATCTCCAACGCCGTTGGTATGGCGATTGCCCAGAAATATCTGGCCGCCCGCTATAACCAGGATCAATACACCGTCTTTGATTACAACATCTTTGCCATCTGCGGTGACGGCTGTCTGGAAGAAGGCGTCAGCGGCGAAGCCAGCAGTCTGGCCGGCCATCTGGCGCTGGACAACCTGATTGTCATTTATGATGATAACCGGATTACCATTGATGGCGAAACCCACCTGTCCTTCACTGAAAAAGTGGCTGACCGGTATCGTGCTTATGGCTGGAACGTCATCGAAATCGGCGGCGATGGTCACGACATTGCCGCTCTTGACAAGGCCATTGAATACGCCAAAACTCAGACCGAACGCCCGACGATGATCAAATTGCGTTCACACATCGGTTTCGGCAGCCCGAATTTCCAGGATACCCATACTGCCCATGGTGCTCCGCTGGGCGATGACGAAATCAAACTGATCAAGAAAAGTTTCGGATGGGATCCCGACAAAAGCTTTGTCGTACCCGCCGAAGCGGCTGCCCACATGGCCCAATGCAAACAGCGCGGCCAAGCCCTTCAGGCCGACTATCAGAAAATGTTCAAGGCCTGGGCTGCGGCGTATCCGGAACTGGCCAAAGAATTAAATGATGCCATCGCCGGCAACGTTACTATTGATGAAAGCAAGCTGCCCAAATTTGATCCGGCCGCACAGGTCGCCACTCGCTCGGCTTCTGGCAAGACGCTGGAGGCCCTGATGCCTTCCATGCCGCTGGTCATTGGCGGCTCGGCTGATTTGACCCCATCCAATAATACCTATTTCAAAGGTGCTCAGGACTTCCAGAAAGACAATCGCACCGGTCGGTATATTCGATATGGTGTTCGCGAACACGGCATGGCCGCGATTATGAATGGTATTGCCGTCAGCAAAATCGTTCGTCCCTACGGCGGTACGTTTATGGTCTTTGCCGATTACATGCGCGGCGCCCTTCGCGTTGCGGCCCTGTCGCATTATCCGACCATTTTCGTCTTCACCCATGACAGTATCGGTGTTGGCGAAGACGGCCCGACCCATCAGCCGGTCGAAACGATGGCCTCTCTGCGGATTCTGCCCAACCTGCGGGCGTTCCGTCCGGCCGATGCCAATGAGACCGTCCTGATGTGGAAATATATTCTCGAGCACAACGACGGTCCCGCTGCCACGGCACTGACCCGTCAGAATCTGCCCGTGCTCGACCCGGCCAAATACCCGAACATGAAAGAAGGCTTTGCCAAAGGCGCCTATGTCCTTGTGCCGCAGGCCAAACCCGATGTGCTGCTGCTGGGTACCGGCTCGGAAGTTTCGCTGGCCCTGGCCGCCGCCGACAAACTGGCTGCCGAAGGCATCAAGGCCCAGGTCGTCAGCATGCCCTGCTGGGAACTGTTCGAAAAACAGGATCAGGCCTACAAAGACAGCGTTCTGCCCCCGGCTGTCAAGGCCCGCGTCGGCGTTGAAGCCGGTGTGAGAATGGGCTGGGATCGCTGGATTGGCGACCATGGCGAATTTGTCGGCATGAACGGCTTCGGCGCCTCGGGTCCGTTCAAAACCTGCTTTGAAAAATTCGGCATTACCACCGACGCGGTGGTTGCTGCCGCCAAAAAAAGCATGGCCAAATAGCCTGAAAGGGAACCGGGAACCTCTGAGTGCCGAATGAAAGTGAGTCAGCCGTTTGCTCTGTGCGATTTGGATCAACTAAACGACAGTCAATAAAGCGGATGGGTAAAAACTCCTTTGAATATCCTGGGCATATCAGCGTATTATCACGACAGCGCGGCTGCGCTGGTCCGCGATGGCCAGATTCTTGCCGCCGCACAGGAAGAACGGTTTACCCGCGAAAAACACGACCAGCGGTTTCCGTCCAGCGCGATCGCATCCTGTCTGGAACGGGGCGGTATTACGATTGGCGATGTCGATTACGTGGTCTTTTATGAAAAGCCGCTGCTGAAATTCGAACGTCTGCTGGAGACTTATATCGGCTACGCCCCCCGCGGGTTCAGGCAGTTTCTCCAAAGCATGCCGATCTGGCTCAGACAGAAGCTGCACTTGCCCCGAGAAATGGACAAGGCCCTGGG
>JAFGQP010000143.1 GCA_016935635.1 Sedimentisphaerales bacterium | reverse complement strand
GGGCTGTGGGGAATTCTTTTGACAGGGCTTAGGTCAGTGAGTAGAGTGTTTGTCCCGATTGATTCAATCGGCCGGAAGGTATTAAAACAGACCTAAAACGCATGGAATAGCGAAGTTGGCAAAATCACAGGAATCCAGTCAGTTGTTTGAAGCGATTTTGGAACGGGCCAAGACAATGGATCCCGTCAATATCCGCACATGGTTTGATGACCTGGTGCAGGAGGAATTCGACGGGGGAATTCTGCACATCGGCTGCCCGGACGCGGTGACTGCACAATATCTGCAGGACCGGTGCCTATCGACTTTCACCCAGGCCGCACAGAACATCACAGGCCACCTGGTCAGCGTGCAATTTCGTCCCATCAGCACTGCCTCGGTGGTTCCGGCCATGGTGCAAAGCGGGGTCAAGCTGCATCCGGATTATACCTTCGAGAGCTTTGTGGTCGGGCCGTGCAATCGGCTGGCCCATGCAAGCTGCATCGCCATCAGCCAGAATCCGGGGGCCATTTATAATCCGTTGTTTCTGTACGGCAATTCGGGCCTGGGCAAAACTCATTTGCTGCATGCGGTGTGCCATGAAAGCCTGCGGAACAAGGCGGGATTGTCGGTGCAGTTTCTCAGTTGTGAGGCGTTTGTCAATGGTTTTATCAGCGCCATCGAAAAAGGGCAACTGGCGGATTTTCAGAATCTGTACCGCTCGGTTGATGTGCTGATTATCGATGATGTTCAGTTTTTGCGGGAACGCGAGCAAAGTCAGGAAGAATTTTTCCATACTTTCAATGCGCTGTACAATAACCAGCGACAAATCGTACTGACCGCCGACAGTGCCCCGGCGGATTTACAGGCCCTGGAAGACCGCCTCATCAGCCGATTCAAGTGGGGACTGGTCGCACGCCTGGAAGCCCCCAGCTACGAGACCCGCATTGCCATTGTCAAAAAGAAGGCCAGCCTTCGCGGGCTGGTGCTGCCGGACGGGGTTGCCGAGCTGATTGCCGAACATGTCAAAAGCAATATTCGAGAACTGGAGGGGGCGCTGACGGTAATTTACGCCACGGCTCGGGCCGCACAGAAAGAGGTATCGCTGGAGCTGGCCAAGCAGGCGCTGGGCTATCAGGAAAACGAGTCGGCCAAATCACTGTCGCTGGGGGATATTATCGCAGCGGTGGCCGAGGCCTTTGATATCCGCATCACTGACCTGCAGAGTAAAAAACGCAGCCAGAGCATCGCCCTGCCGCGTCAGGTCTGCATGTATCTGGCAAGAACACTGACCCGGCACAGTCTGGAGGAAATCGGCGGGCATCTGGGCGGGCGGGATCACTCCACGGTGCTTCACGCCTGCAGCAAGGTCGAACAGATGTACAAAACTGAGCCGGACTTCCGGGGACGCATCGACAAGCTGACCTCGCATATCACCCGCGGCCAGTAATCGCAGCAATAGCATGTTCATAAAAAAAAAGCCCCGCCATCCCTGACGGAGCTTAATACGTAACACATTTCATTGAGGATCAGGATGAAACCACAACTTGATCTTGTCGTTTAGTCATTCAATCTCAAAAGCACATACTGCGCCATACGGCCAGTCTTGATCAGCAGTCGGGCACTGCGGGTTTCCTCGGTTTCCTTGAGAGCTTCGTTAAACTCACCCACGGAATTGACATATACCTGATTGACGCTGAGAATAATCATTCCCGGACGAATGCCCGCGTTCTGGGCGGGGCTTCGCGAGGTCACTTCGGCGACCACAACACCCTGATCCCCTTTGGCGCCCAGCTGCCGGGCAACATCGGAATCCACCGGCACCACTGACAAGCCTAATTTTTTGCCGACTTCAGAGGTCTTTGTGGACATTTTGCTATCGGACAGAGATGCCACCTCAACGGTGATATTCTTCTCTTTGCCATCGCGGAAGACCGTCAGTTTGATTTTGGTTCCGGGGGCCATCAGCGATACGGTATTGCGGAAGAAATCATTTCCTGAAACAGGCTTGCCGTTGAGCTGGGTGATAATATCGCCCTGCTTGAGGCCGGCTTCGGATGCCGGAGACTCTTCCAGCACTTCGGTAATCAGAACGCCGCCTTCGCCTTTGTAGCCAAAGGATTCGGCCAGTTCGGGGGTCAGGCCTTCGGGGTTCATGGTAATACCCACATAGCCCCGGACCACCTTGCCGCCGGAAATAAGCTGTTCTTTGACGGCGTTGGCCATATTGATGGGAATGGCCAGTCCGATACCCATGTAGCCGCCGGACTGACTGATGATCGCGGAATTGATGCCGATGGCCTTGCCGTCGAGATTCAGCAGCGGACCGCCGGAGTTGCCGGGATTGATGGCGGCATCGGTCTGGATAAAGTCTTCATATCCGCCTTCGGTTATGCCAACCTGGCGGCCCTTGGCACTGACTACCCCGACGGTTACGGTTTCAGCAAGACCGAACGGATTGCCGACGGCGATGACCCATTCACCGATTTCAAGGCTGTCTGAATCGCCCAGCTCAATGATGGGGAAATTATCGCCTTCGACTTTGATCACTGCGACATCCGAATCGGGGTCGGTGCCGATGACTTTGGCGTCGAGCTTGCGGCCGTCTTTGAGAACCACGGTGATTTTATCGGCGCTGTCCACGACGTGATTGTTAGTCAGGACATAGCCGTCGGAAGTAATGATAAAGCCGGAACCCTGTCCTCTGCGAATGCGGGGTTCTGAATTGCGGGGCGAAGAGCGGGGGCCGAAAAACCGGCGGAAAAATTCATCATCAAATGGAGAATTGCCAAACATATCCACATCGGATTTGACTTCCTGCTCCACCTGCACGGCAACGACGGCCGGGACCGCCTTTTTGGCGACCTCCGTAAATGCTTTGGAGGTTTTACGCAGGGTTTCGATGCCGTTTTCTTCGGCAGCTGATACTATCGGGCTTAATACTGCAACCAGTAATACCATTGCCAAACATCGTTTCAGTGTGTTCATTGTTTGTCCTTTCCATTCTATATCAGGTCAGCTCATCACTTTATAAAGAGACTGCTACGTTTTGCTGTTAAACCTTTGATTTCCTGCTTATGCCCCACAAGACGTCGGAGCTTCGCATGATTTTTTTCCTGCCTGTCACTCCGATCTATCCTATGCTCCCTTATTGCGGCTCCAAACAATTTTTTTACGTTTTTTTTGCGGGCTTGTTCAGCCTCACAGGAGTTTTTACAAATCGCGTGCCAGATTTTCGTGTATATCTATATCTCGTTATAAAACAAGGACTTGCGTTTTTTTCGCAAGTCCTTACGACAGGTCTAATCTGCCAGTTTTACTGACTGCCATTCAAAAATGGCAGGATGGATCAATACTCTTTTCGATAATCTTCAGACGCAGGATTATCCGTGTGAGCTTTGTTCTGCTCTTTGGCCAGCAGTTCATTGAGGGTTGGCTTTTCCAGCGAGCCGCCGGACATGATCAGTTTGACATCGTCGGCGTCCAGTGTTTCGTATTTCAGCAGCGCCCTGGCCAGCGCATCCACCTTGTCCCGGTTGATCTCTAATAAATCCGAGGCTTCCGTATAGGCAGTGTCGATAATTTTGCGTACTTCCACATCAATCATCTCAGCGGTTTTCTGGGAGAACTCCGGACCGAATTGCATCATGTAGGACTCGGAGGCCGAGTCGGATGAATAATTCACCGGGCCGAGCTGTTCGCCCATACCCCATTCCATGACCATTGCCCGTGCCAGCAGGGTAGCCTGCTTGATATCGGACTGGGCGCCGCTGGTAATGTCGTCGCAGAACATCTCTTCGGCGATACGACCGCCAAAACAAATCTGAATCTGTGCCCGGCAATATTTTCGTGAATAGAACATACGATCTTTTTCGGGCAGGGCAAAGGTTGCTCCGCCCATCTGACCTCGCGGGATAATACTGACTTTGTGCAGGGGATCAGCGTCTTTGAGCAGCGACTGGACCAGTGCGTGTCCGGCCTCGTGGTAGGCGGCCAGGCGCTTGTCCTGTTCATCGACCATCCGGCTTCGTTTGGCGCGACCCCAGCGAACCTTGTCACGGGCTTCTTCGAGGTCGGCCATTTCGACGTAATCTTTATTCTGCATGCTGGCACCGATGGCGGCTTCGTTAATCAGGGCCTCCAGTTCGGCACCGCTGAACATCGGGGTTCCGCGGGCCATTTTTTCCCACTCGACGTCCGGGCCGCATTTGACCTTCTGGGCGTGGATTTTGAGAATGCTCATACGGCCTTTGAGGTCCGGCAGCGGGACCACCACCTGGCGGTCAAACCGGCCAGGGCGGGTCAGGGCGCTGTCGAGAATATCGGCACGGTTGGTTGCGGCAATGACAATGACCTGGTCGTCGGTTTCAAAGCCGTCCATTTCCACCAGAATCGCATTGAGCGTCTGTTCACGTTCATCGTGGCCGCCGCTGACGAAGCCGGGACCGCGTTTTTTACCGATGGCGTCAATTTCATCGAGGAAGATGATGCATGGGGAATTTTCCTTGGCCTGGCGGAACAGGTCGCGGACTCGGCTGGCGCCGACGCCGACAAACATCTCGACAAAATCACTGCCGGAGATGCTGAAAAACGGCACATCCGATTCGCCGGCGATGGCCTTGGCCAGCAGGGTCTTGCCGCAGCCGGGAGGCCCGACCAGCAGCACGCCTCGGGGAATGCGTCCGCCGATTTTCTTGAACTTTTTGGGATTCTTCAGGAACTCGATGACTTCGGCCACTTCTTCCTTGGCCTCATCGATACCCGCAACGTCGGCGAAGGTAATTTTGGTGTCTTTGCCGGCGCGAACGCGGTGTTTGCTGCGGCCAAAGCTCAGCGCCGTGCCCAGCCCGCCGCCGCCCCGCATACCGCGCAGGAAGAAGAAATAAATCATCGCCACCAGCAGTGCAAACGGCAGCAGGTTCCACAGCAGCGGCAGCCACATATCGGGCTTTCCGCCCTTGACGACCACATTATGCTTCTGCAGGAGGGTTTGCAGTTCTTTATCCCACATCGGCTGGATATAGACGACCTCAAAGCTGGTCGGGTCCGTGGGCTTGCGGGATTCCTTGCCGACTTCGTTAAAAACACCGACGATGCGTTCGTGTTCAATCTTGACGCTTTCGACGTGTCCCTGCCGAACATGGTTGAGAAAATCGGGACTGTAATTGATCTGCTCGACCCGCTGCCACTTGTTCAGGGTCATCAGCAGCGTCGTCGCGATCAGGGCAATCAGCAGCCAGCTGAATGGGCCGCGATTATACTTGCCAAGCCCCGCAGGCGGCTGTCCCGGGGTTTGCTTGTTTTTTTGTTGTTCTGCCATACGTTCCTGTTTCTATGCTATCCGGTTAAAAAAATTACAGTTGACGGCTCACGGCATATCCGCCGCAGGCCGCCAACTATAAAGACTCATTGGGTCACGGGTTTTACCAGGGTTTTTCCATCAATTCTACGACTTTTTGGGCGGCATTGTTCACGGCCAGCCCGATGGAATAGTCGAAGCTCTGTCCGAGCTGCGAGGAATATGAGGCGGAGCCGAAGACCATTTCGCGGTCCACAAGAATCTGGCCGGTTTTGAGGTTCTTCCAGGTCACTGTCACCGCAATGGATGTTTCGTATTCCAGCGGCCGGCCTTCCCATCGTTCCGTGGCCAGTACCCCGGTTCCAATATCCATCCTGCCGCTGAGGATCGTATCAGCCACATCGCGGTCGGACACAATTTTATACGGCGTCTGGGCCTCAATTCGCTTGCAGATGGCGTCGGTCAGCACGAACTCATGCCCCCGGCGAAAGCTGCTGGTTTCCATCATTTCCACATACACCGTGCTGACATCATCCCGATGCAGCCACGAATTGCTGTATCCCTGACAGCCGCACAGCGAGACGGCCAGACCCACCCAACCTGCTATCGATACTAGTGCTTTCATGTGTTATCCAATTTAAGTTAATCCTGGGACGTCTTGCCGAACAGAAGGCCAATGCCAAACCAGCTATCCAGAAATTTACAACCCACATCAAAGGTCTTGCGGCGAAACGTTTTTGGATACTGATATCCCTGCTGCTGCGACTGAACCGCCATATATCCGGCTTCCGATTCCGGCCAGGTGTCAATCACATACTGATAATACAGATTCGCTGCCAGCGGATGGTCCGTACGGTCATAATACCGGGCAATCCAGTAGTTCTTATAGGCCTGCTGCTGGACAATCATCGCAATGGTATCGGAGGCCTTGATCTGGGCAGCCTGCTGGGGGTACCGTTTGAGGTAATCCTCGTAATAGGCCCTAGCGCTGATCAGCCAGGTGGGGTCGTACCGCGGCCCCTTATAGGCGGCATGAAGGCATTGTGCCATCCGCAGCAGGGCCTGCTGACCGACATCACCCGTGGGCCATTTATCGGCAATCTCCGACCAGACTTCGTAGGCTTCCGCATACGTCGTGCGTTTTTCGTACGCCTCGGCCAGGGTCACCAGCGACCGCAAGCCTATGGGGCCGGTTCCCATGCGGTCTGCAATATCCCGCATGATATCCTCGCCGCTGTCAAAGGCCGGCAGCCACAAAATCCCCATGACCTGGCGTTTCTGACCGTTCAGAAACGCCGTGCCGATGGAATACAGCCTCTCATTGGCAATATCAAAAAACGGACTTTCGGGCCAGTCTTTGACGAATTGCTGAAATTGTTTGGTGGCCTTGGACCAGTTCTGTTTGGCGTACAGGGTTTCTGCTTTAATATACGCATCCAGGTCATCCCCGGCAAACTCCGCGTAGTCGGTTTTGAACTTTTCAAGGGCCTCGAGAGCTTCATCCTTATCTCCGGCCAGAATCTTCTGTTTGATTTCCGCCAGCGCAAGGACATGCTGCCCCTGCGGGTCGGAGGCCAGATTCTGCCATTGCCCCTGCGGGGTCAATCGTAATGTCTCCGCCCGGCCAGAACACACCGTACATAGTATCAAAAGTAAACCAATCCCTGCTTTTCGCATATCCGTTCCCTTTACGGCTGATTTTTACGATGCCAGAAACAGAGGAATTATAACAGTTTATGTGATGAATGCAAACGTGTTTGACAGGTTTTTGGATAGCACCCCTATAAAGACTGCCGGCATCGGATATAAAATAGACTAAAAAAGCCCACAGCACGTTGCGTGGGCTTTTATTTATACATCTTTTTTCATACCAGAATATATCGTGATAAGCCAGGCAAAACATGAACCCTGCATCCCAATAGATGATATATTGTATACTTATTAACTAGTTTGTTTTTGTTTCTGCAATGCAATAGAGATTCTGCTTGCCTCTGAGATAGATGCGGTCGCCGACAATAGCTGGAGAGGCATCAATCCCATCGTCCAGCTTATTAACGGAAAGCAGCTTGTATTCATCCGAATTGCTCAATACACACGTCACGCCGTTGCGACCGACGAAATATACGCGGTCTGCCGCCCCTACCGGCGAGGCATATATCCCCTTCATTTCGTCGAGGGTCTGCTTGACATAATACGGCTTGCCCGTTTTGGCATTGTAACAATAAATCACAGGATTATTGACCGCATTGACATAGACCTTTTCCCCATACAGCAGCGGCGACGGCACATACGGCGTGCCCTCGTTGACTTCCCAGGCAATAGCATCGGTACCGGTCAGATCGCCGGTTTTGCCGAGTTTAATGGCCTGCAGTTTGCTGCCGCGGAAGCCGCTGGTGCAGAAAACCATATCAAAACCCGTAACCGGCGTCGGGATGACATTTTCGGTCTGGCCGCCGCATTCCCAGATCACTTTGCCGTCCTTGGGGTCATACGCACGTATTCGATTATGCCCGTTGACCACAATGTATTTTTTCCCTTTATGCTCCAGCACCACAGGAGACGTCCAGGAAGTCTTTTCGTCCCGCTCCTGTTTCCAGACAGTCTTGCCTGTGTCTTTATTGAGTGCAGCAATAAAGGACTGGCCTTCGTGGTCGACCACTACAATCAGCAGGTCGTCAACGAGGGCGGGCGAGTTGCCTTCGCCAAAGCCGGCCCGCATGTTTTTTTGCCCCAAGTCTTGCTGCCAGAGCACTTTACCGTCCATATCCAGACAATACACTCCGCGCGAGCCGAAATCCGCCCAGATTCGCTTGCCATCGGTGACCGGCGAATAGGATGCGAATCCGTGGTCGCCGTGATGACCTTCATGCGGAACGACTTCGCGGACGGTGGTTTTCCAAATCTCCTTGCCGGTATTGCGATCCAGGCAGACTATATTAAATTGATAAATTGATGATGGCGCCCTGCCGGAACCTCTGCCGGGACGACCGCCGGGGGCCGGCTGTGCGGCTGAAGCCGTGTCGGGCTTTTTGCCGGTATCGACTGCGGATTGAAAGATAATCTTATCACCCGAGATGATAGGGCTGCCGCCGGAAGCATCGTTTTCCAATTTGACCTTCCATAGAATATTCTGGGTTTCGCTCCATTTGATGGGGGGATTGCCGTCGGCACTGATGCCGTTCATCCCCGGGCCGCGCCAGGTCGGCCAGACTGGGTCGGCAGCATAGCATAACGTCCCAATTAAAGAGAAGATACATCCCGTCACTAATTTTCCTATCAGCCTGTCCTGCATACGATTCTCCTGGTCTAATTGTAATAGATACAGATTGGCATGGCTATCGGCCAGACCCTGGACACGATTCCGTTTGTCGTCGACTCTAAAGACGAAAAGCCTATGGTTTATGTTGCACTTTTTATTGCAAAAACGCGGGATTTGTTCGAGAAAAAATCCAGAAATGGCTTTTTTACGACTTATTATGGGAGAATCTGAAGCCGAACATGCAAACAGGGGTACTTGCATATATAACACAATGGGTTGTTTCGTGAAAAACAACCCTAACTAATGGGCGGTACAGGACTTGAACACGATAACATAAAGCCTTCTGATTCAAGCACTTATGAAATATCAAAAAAGCCCGCGGTGCAGAATCCAGTGCATTCAAACCAAATTTCGCCTGATTTGGCGGAATTGGTCAAGGCTTGGAATGCCCTGCCAAACCACACACGCAAAGCAATTTTCGAACTGGCGGGATTGTCCTGGCCGGAAAAATAATCTTGTTTTCAGGAGCAACTATGTCTAAAACACAGAGCAATATGAAGAAAACGACGATCACAATCAAAGAAGCAAAGTGTCATTCGGTCACCCGGTCGGGGAATATTGACATTATCAAAGAACGCATCCTGGCGGATATCATGCAGGTTTACCGCCAGAACTTTTCAACGGAGGAACTTCACGACCTCCACTGGCGGTTAACAAAGCACTTCCAGCCTTGTGTAGCGATGATGGCCGCACAGACGTCTTGAGCCAGTTCACTTCCGCCCCAGGATTGTAAAGCAGGAATAGATTATGGATATTCATTGTTTCGAATCTGAGGCATTAAACTCATATAACACCAAAATAATTAAGGACTGACATGAGTGAAGAACGACTGACAACACGGCAAGTATCGATTATGTTCAACATCAAAGAGTCCACCTTGCGAGCCTGGCGGCGATGTCGTGGCTATGACACGCGGTATCCGCGATTTCATAAGCTGTTTACCGGCAAGGTTTACTATGTGAAGACAGAGATCATCGAGGATATGAGGGGGATGGAAGTAGAAGAGAAAGGAGCGATGGTGTTTTGAGCGTCTTTCTTCAAATCAGGGATGGTAATAGAGCTTTCAAATTGTTCTAAATCGAGTATAATTATGGTATGAGTATTAGGACATTTCCAATTCATCGGCTACGAAGTGACGACTGTGAGGGATCAGGTCATGATTTATCCCAGCTTGATCGCCCTCTACGCACTGAGGTTACCCATCATAAAATACGCATCGGACGGCTTGTCGTTCTGGCTTGCGGAGGCGGTTGGCTCAAAATAGACCTCCTCTGCCCGCATCAAGATCAAGAGTCCGAGCTACTCAATCCGGATTTAGCCATTAAGCTTTTGAAATGGCTCAGCCGTGGTAAAAGTACGGCCGGACCAACACAGGAGAATCAAAAATGAACGTATGGAATGAATTTCTAAGGGCTGTACAGCCTGGCCGGGCACGACAGGCAGACATAGAATCGCAACAACACGAATTGGCTATGCAAACAGGCCAGCAGCAAAACCTGAAATCACTGGTCTCGACAGCCCGTTCTGTTATCGATGCCCACCAGGGCGATCCCGAGATAACCAAGCAGGTCATGGCCGGACTGTCACAGCAGCCGCTGATTAAACAGTATTTTGGGCAAATCAAGACGGGAGCCGGCCAACTGGTGGACCCTCGTACTCCCATTGGTATCAGCCTGGAAGAACAGGGTCAGGCTAATCGCACAGCCATAGCTAACCAGACGGCTATGGATACCGCCGCCGCCAATGTCGCCGTTGCCACTGCTCCCAGTAAGATACGAATGCTGGAACGCAAAGCCATAGATGACCCGCTGGATCGAGCCAATAAGATCGCCAAGCTGCTGGATACGAATATGGACGTCAATACGGGCAAGCCGTTGGAACCAGACCTCGATGCGGCCTTGCGTCAGCAGCTTAAAGACTCGCTTGGCATCCAGACAGGCGGCCATGCGACAACCACAGAGGCTCAGCCGGTCAACCTTGCCCAGCTCCTCAGTAACGCCGGGCAGGACCAGAAGCGTACTGGGTGGGGATGGTTTGGCGATGACACCATCTCCCAGGGTGCCGTCCGCGACAAGGCTACTGCCTACGTCCGTGACCTGGTTGCCGGCGGGATGAAGCCGGAACAGGCCCAGCAGCAGGCGGCAAATGAGTACAATGACCTGCTGGCCAAGGAGAAGAAGAACTGGTTTAAGACCTATCCGGAAGTGGACCTCAAGACCCTGTTCGACGACCAGGCACGTCGCACGGAGGCCGTAGAGGCTGGCCAGGTCGTCACCGATACCGGCGATGGAGTCAAGACGGCACCGAAGCCGCTCCCCAGTATCGGCATTGCCGACCCCAATGAACAGGAGCAGTTTGCCACACTGGAGAAGATGGTCGGCCAGTCTATGCCGGGCTTTGACCTGCGTGCCGACTATGCCAAAGACCCTGATTTCTACAAGAAGCTGTTCGAGGCCATCCAGAAAGGCGTCCCAGACGGCAACACTGGGAAGCGACGTACACTCACCACCAAAGAGATTATCGACCTGATACAGGGACAATAGCTAAAAATTACTGTTTCTCTAAAATAGCTTAATAAATGTGAATCCACTCAGGAGCTTTAAGATCATGGTTCAGGAAAGTGATTTGTTGGGATTCGGCCGGATGGTACTTCATCATCTCAAGAAGTTCCGCCCAAACCAATATGCCTGCCTGCTAAAAAGCGGCGAAGTGATGGATTACTGCAAGGAGATGGAGGATTATGCGTCAGCCTACCTGGAAAAAGCACAACAGCAGAATGTTGATTATCTGACTGCTCTGGAGATTGCCAAGGAGACATGGCTCCTACTCCCTGATTTCTCTGATGACATGCAGGACTCACAGGAGGATGATAATCCGACACCAGTGGAGGACAATCCATCTGCAACTGAACGAAAGGACCAATAGAAAGAAGATAGCGAATAGCGTATTTCCATAATAGCGGTGCTTGAAATCGTTCTGAAAAGAAAGGGATGGAGTATGAGAAAATGTACGCTTTTGTTGATTATTGTAGCCTGTTGTGGCTGTAACACGAAAGAATCGAATGCCGAGTTACATTCCTATCTCAAACAGATTCAGGGCCAATATCAAAGTCAAGACCCAAATTTCGTATTATGCAGAATGCTTGGATACATGGATGCGAAATACGGTTATTACAATACAGAAGATATCTTGCAAGACCTTGAAAACAGAATAAAAAAACTGCCCGCATTGCCGACATCAGAAAAGACCGTTGAATTGCTGGAGGAAAGCTATCGTAGTTTCCAATTGAAAAACCACCCAGCCGTTAAAACCACAGCTTGGGTCTTCAAAACAACTGCCATCGGAATGGCACAGCAACAACAGCATTCGGGATACACTCAAGACTTTTCATCGACTGGAGGACTCACACCGAATGCTTATGGCTTTGGGGTACATAGCAACCAGTACGGCCAGCCCATAAGATTGAGACCAGACTATGGATACGTGCCAGGTGAAACGCTACAAATTAAAGAAAACGCTTACGGCCTCGGTGTGCATTCTGACCAATACGGTCGGCCTGTCAGGGAGTATCCGTACCAATAATAAAAACATAAATATGATTTATCGGGTTTGCGGCTGATCCCCGCTTTATGCCCGGCCTTGCGGCAAGGTTTTCTTTTGTCCCACCTGCCACGAGGCCGGGTAGCCCGACCTGAAAGGACAAAAGAACATGACTGTAACACTTGCACAAATTATATCGGCACTCAAAAGCTGGCGGAAAGCCGCGGATCAATATGGGGTGGATTCTGCACAAGCACACCAGGCGGGGGCAATAGCAATGCCCTTACTGTTTGAAAACAGAGAATTGCTTCCACAGTCTGAGCAACGTTTCCAACTTCGCGGGTATAAATGCAGTTTTGAGCTTGATGAAATTAAAACCATGAATGATGGTGGGGCTTGCGGCTTTTACGCAGACCAGGACTTCATTGCAGACCTTGAAAAGTCGCTGAATGGAAGCCAGAAAAAACGCCTGCCTGTAGGTGATATCGCACAGAAGGTTTATAATATACTGAATGCACTTCCTGAGACGAAAGGACTTACGGCTTCACAAATATCTGAAAAACTGGCCGCAGAACATAAAATAATTCTTGACGATAGCACTTTACGGAAGAATCATTTAAAACAGTTGGAAAAATACGGATTAAAATCGACACAACACGGATATTGTATCCGGTAACAATCCTCCAAACGCCCTCCAAATGCCCTCTTCGTCATGAAAGCAATATGATAAATTGCTTTTATGGATACCAACAAAGAAAATTTAATTCACTATCGGATTGCGGCAAGACGGTATGGCCTACCCCCAAAATGGCTTAGGGAGCAAGCCCAAGCCGGGAATATTCCCGCACTAATCGCAGACGGGCAAGTCCTGTTTGATACAGCTATTCTGTCTGAGTGGCTGGCTAAACGAGCCAGGGAGGGGAGCAATGATGGAAAGTAATCCAATCACCCCCCGCCTCCTGACCCTGAAACAGGCTGCTGTCTATCTGGGCTGCTGCGAAAAGACCATCCATAACCTTGAAAAGGCTGGGAAGCTGCGTGTTGTCCGCACAGGCGGTTTTGTGAGAGTTGACACCACTGACATCGAGGCATTCATCATGGCGGCAAAGGGGGAAGGGCTATGATTTCAATAGAGGACTTCCTTGGTCGATTGAAAGGTATTCGGAGAAACGGTAGCGGTTGGATGGCTCAATGCCCTGCACATGACGACAGCAACCCAAGCCTGTCCATAAGCCAACAGAATGACCGCATTTCCGTCCACTGTTTTGCAGGATGCACACCGCAAAGCATCTGTGATGCACTTGGTTTGAAATTGTCCGATCTGTCTGCAAAGTCCGCAAAAACAGAGAAGCTGCAGCGGACCATTGAGAAGATTTACGAGTATCAGGATGCAAACAGAGCCTTGCTTTACCAGCAAATCCGGTATAAGCCAAAAAATTTTTGTACCAGACGGCCAAATGGAAAAGGCGGATGGATTTGGAATTTGCAGGGCGTAGAGCCGGTTCTGTATCGCCTGCCCGAACTGCTGGCCGCCGATCCATCGTCAATAGTGTTTATCCCAGAGGGTGAAAAAGATGTCGAGAATCTTGTATCGCTTGGCCTTGTCGCAACCTGCAATCTGGGCGGTGCCGGCAAGTGGCGGGCTTCTTATTCCGATGTCTTATCAGGCCGTCACGTTGTGATACTGCCAGACAACGATGATCCGGGAAGGAAACACGCTGAACAGGTCGCCCGGTCGCTGTCAGGCAAGGCTAAAGAAATCAAGATTCTGATACTGGATGGATTGCCTCCCAAGGGCGATGTATCGGATTGGCTGGCAGCCGGACACAACAAAGAGGAATTGATGCGGCTTGTGGAACAAGCCGTTCCCTATCAACCCTCAATCACTTCTCATATCGAGACAGAGGCCGCAATAGCGTCGGATTCGCTGCTTCAATACCCCTTGACAGATGCCGGGGTTGGCGAGATGTTTGCCGATACTTGTGGCGGCCGTTTCCGATTTTGTCACTCTTGGGGCCGATGGCTTGTTTACGACGGTAAAAGATGGGACACCGCACGCGGAGAACCGGAAGCCCGCCGAGCTATGGTCCAGATGGCCAGACGACTCAGAGACATTGCTCTATCTCTCCCAGACAATCAGCGGGCGACAGTGGAGAAATTCGCACGGCAATTAGAGTCATCCGGACGGATCGATTCAGGATTACGGGAGGCCCGATGCGTCCCTCCCGTGTCATGCACGATTGAAGACTTCAACCGCAATCCCTGGTTATTGAACACACAAAACGGAACGATTGACCTCACAGCCGGGACCAGAGCCAATCACCGACCAGAAGACATGATGACACAGATCACACAGGCGGAGTTTGACGCCGAGGCTGGCTGTCCGAGGTTTGCCAAATTCCTATATGAAATTATGTGCGGCAATGAAGCCCTTGTGATGTATTTGATCCGCTGGCTGGGGCATTGCCTGACTGGAGATATTCGGGAGCAAATACTCCCTATTTTTTATGGAGATGGAAGCAACGGCAAATCGGTTTTGCTGGATACCGTTCGTGCTCTCCTGGGAGATTATGCGACCGAGGCTGCGCCGGATTTACTGATTGCTAAAAACGGAAACGAACACCCCTGCGAGGTTGCTGATCTGTTCGGGAAACGCCTGGTTGTAGCGAGTGAATCAGAACAGGGAGCATCGTTTAAGCTGCAATTGGTTAAGCGGATCACGGGGGATTCCATCCTGAAAGCCCGGTTTATGCGTCAGGATTATTTCACCTTCACCCGCACATCCAAAGTTATTTTGGTTACTAATAACAGGCCAATCGTGAAAGAGGATACATCGGCGATTTGGAGGAGATTGAAATTGATCCCATTTGCCGCAAAATTTACCAGCCAAAGCCGGGATGACACGCTTCGTCTCAAACTCGAAACAGAGTGGCCTGGCATACTGAACCTGTTGATTCAAGGCTGCCTGAAATGGCAGAAACACGGTTTGTGCGAGCCAGAAGAAATCGAAAACGCAACCGGCGAATACCGGCAAAGCCAGGACCCGCTGGCGGATTTTTTGGCCGAATGTTGCGAACTCAAGCCGGGAGCGGTAACTCCTATTTCCTTGCTGTCGGACCGGTTTGAAACCTGGACGCAGAGTGTTGGTCGGGACTCTGAGAATGTTACTCCGCGGGCTTTCAATCAGTCTCTGCGTCAGCGAGGCTGCAAGTATGAAACACAATATTTTGACGGAAAAACCCAAAAAGTATGGGTTGGAGTCGATGTAATTCGGTAAGAATTTGTTTCGGTAAGATGATTCGGTAAGATTCACAACTTGTTTTATATGATAGAGTTATATCTATATTTATAGTGGTTTCTTACCACTCTTACCACAAAATCCAATTAATCCCTATAGAAAACGTTTCCAGAAACAAACCTAAAATCGTGGTAAGAAATGGTAAGTGGTAAGTTTCAAGACAATTAGAATCTTTATTGGAAGGTTATTTTATGGCCAACTTTAGCGTAGAACAACACCGGGAACATGGCAGGGAATTGAAAAAAGCCAGAGAGTGCTTACGTCTTTTTGCACTTGATGCAAGCCGCAGTTACGGCCTGAATAGCGAAGCTTTTCGTCTTGCGATGCGAGCACAAGAGGCGATTGGTTTATTGACCAACGCGATGGATAATCTTGCCTGCCGCGAATACCCAACCGAACCGGATGATGCTGTATTCAATTGCTACTATGGTAAAACAGGCTGTTGAATTTAGTATTATTGGGAAAGCCAACCACATGGAAGATACTCAATTGGTCCAAAATGACACTAAAAACAAGATACCGTGGCTGCATAATCCCCCTGATGAACGGAGATGCACCGCACAATCCAAGCAGAGGGGCGGACGCTGTCGGCTGTATGCGGTTCGGGGGAAAACAGTATGCCGTTTTCATGGCGGCCTATCGACCGGACCCAAGTGCCCGACGATCAAGCACGGCAATAACACCCTTGACGCAATCAAGGGGCGGCTGTCCCAGCGGGTTAAAACTCAGGCCGAAGATGAACTCAGTACGCTTCGGTGCGGCTTCGCCTCATGGATTGAACTTCGTTTAGGTGGAATGGATTACGCCGAATTCCGGCGCGTCCGACCTGCTTTATCTGCTTTCGTTTCCGGCAGACTGTCGGCACAAAAAGTGGTGGAGGTGATCGACGGCAAAACATATCACCACAAAAATCCGATGATCCATCCGCTGGAAAAATAATTGCAGAAATATTGAGTTGTCTATTGACACGATACAAAAGAAGAGGTATAGTATGAGTATGAAAGCCAAGAAGCCAACAAAATGGCAAGCGATACTGCAAGAGGCGATCCGCAACAGCGGAATGACCCTCAGCCGTATTTCTGAGCGATCCGGGGTAGATCACGGTCAACTAAGTCGGTTCATGCGGAACGAAAGAAATCTGACGATCACCACTGCTGAGAAGGTTGGGACATTGTTAGGTCTTGAGCTCACGAAGAAAGAGGAGCGGTAACATGGCAAGCATTATAAAACAAAAGATGGGTAGCGGTACTCGCTATACGATACAATTGTCAGAAGGTGAGGATGCACGGAGGCCCAAAATCACCTTCGGGGTTTGTAACCGCAAAGACGCTGAGACAGCAAGGGGCCATATTGAGAGATTGTCCACAGCCAAACGTACTGGCGGTACATTAAGCCCCGAAACGCAAACCTGGCTGGTCGGTATTCCTGCTGCCCTGCGGGAACGACTCGAAGCCTTGGGACTCGTGGAACGTTCAGCCAAAAACCGCTGGACCGTTTCGGCCTGGGTTGCCAGCTATATCGATCAGCGGCCGGACGTTAAAGAGGCAACACGTCGGAAATGGAAGGATGTTCAAGAGAAACTGAACGTCTTTTTCAAGGATGATCCTATCGGAGACGTGACCCAGCAACACGCCAAAAATTTCCGAATCTACCTGCAAACGACAGTTGAGCTATCTGAAAATACCATCCGCCGGCACATCGGCATTGCCCGGCAATTTTTCAATTCGGCGATTGAGGCCGAGATTATCACCAAAAACCCGTTCAGAGGCCAGCCGGTGTCCGTCCG
>JAFGQP010000142.1 GCA_016935635.1 Sedimentisphaerales bacterium | reverse complement strand
TTGTGGAAGACGGCGATTCGTATAACTGCTTCTGGCACATGCCGTTCCGCAAGTCGGCCCGGATTGAAATTGAGAATCAGAGTCCCGACAAGCCCATCAGTCTGTTGTACCATAATATCGACTGGATCAAAAAAGACCGTATGGATAAAGATACGCCGTATTTCTATGCCTGCTACCGCCAGGAATACCCGGCCGAGGATGGCAAGGATTACGTGGTTCTCGATACGCAGGGCAAGGGGCATTATGTGGGTACCGTGCTGAGCGTGCGGACTCGCAGTCCGTCCTGGTTTGGCGAAGGGGATGAGAAGATTTATATCGACGGCGAAAAAAGTCCTTCCATCTGGGGCACGGGGACAGAGGATTATTTCCTGAGCGCCTGGGGTTTGAAAACCACCGGCACGCCGTATTTTGGTGTACCTTATTTTGACCAGTGGGGTATTGTCGGGGGACATACGAGCGCCTATCGCTGGCACATTGCGGACCCGATTGTCTTTCAGAAGGGCATCCGGGTGACGCTTGAGCATTACGGCTGGATATCGCCGGATGAAAATCCCGAGTACAAGACCACAAGCTGGAACGAGCGGCAGGATGATTATTCCAGTGTCGCATTCTGGTACCAGACCGGCAAACCCACGTTTCATCCCGCCATGCCCACGGCCCGGCAGCGATGGCTTCCCTCGCTGGACTCGCAGATTATCTACGCGGCGGAATTCACGGCCGACAGATATCATGGCTCAGGGGCTGCAAGCGTTCAGGAACTGCCGGATTTATATCCCAAAGCACAGTTATTCTACAACCCAGCATCGATGGACAATGGATGGATTGAAATTTCGTTCAAAGTGAAAAAGAAAGAACCGGTGCGTCTGCTGATTGTGGCGACCCAGGCGCCGGATTACGGGATTTATCAGGCCTCGCTGAATGGCGTGAAAATTGGGCCCAGGCTGGATTTCTATCATAAAGACATTCGTGCCAATGAATATCACCTGCTGGATTTCTGGCCGGAGCCAGGTAATTACACCCTCCGATTGGAGTGTGTCGGCAGGAATCATTTCTCGGAAGCAGTCAAGTGCGGTATTGAGTCGGTCCGGCTTCGCCAGCGCCAACCGCGGGTCATGCAATACGGGCATGAAAAAGATAAAAAATGGCAGGAAAAGCCGACCCTGTACAATTAACGAACAATAGAGTCTTTTTTTGTATAACTACCAGAAACAGGCAGGGTATTCCAGACAAGTTGTAACTTTAATGAATCGATTTTTATCTGTATCAATTGGCGATGCGGTCAATCCATTGCATCATCCGGGTTTATGTGGTAGAGTAAGTCGCTTGTGTGGTCTTAGCCGGCCGGAAATGAATCAGCCTGCAACAGAAAAGATCGATTCAGATGCGTTTTATCTGTTATAGTATTAATTTTCATACAGCCCCATTAGAAGTTCGGGAAGCGGTTGCCTTGGACCCTTCCCGACAACGATTTCTGCTGGAGGTGCTTCGTTCTGCCGATGAGGCAGTCGAGGCGATGATTCTTTGCACCTGCAATCGCACCGAATTGTATCTGAATTGTCCCAAAAAATTCAACCCGGAAACCGTTGTCGAGAAGGCATTGTCGGTGGTCAGGCCGGAGGCAGCAGCAGTCTGGCAAAGTCATTGCGAGGTGTTTGAGGAAAAGGCTGCCGTGGAACATCTGTTTTCGCTTGCGGGGGGACTTGAATCCCAGATGCTGGGGGAAAACCAGATTGTTCATCAGCTCAAGGATTCCTATACCCAGTCGATTGAGGCGCGGACGAGCCGGTTTTGCTTTCACAAACTGATGCATTGTGCATTTCGTGCGTCCAAGGCGGTCCGGCAGGGCACGGAAATCAATTGCGGGGCGGTCTCGCTGAGCATGGCGGCTGTGGAGACGGTGCGGGCCAAATGCAGGCTGGAAGGGGCGAAGGTGCTGCTGATTGGGGCGGGGGATAATGCGGCGCTGGCAGCGAAATATTTAGCCAAGTCGAAAATCACTCGTTTGACGATTATTAATCGGACGCTGGATTCGGCCAAGCAGCTTGCCGAGACCATCCGGGGTGCCGATGCCGCAGCGCTGGCCTGTCTGCCGGAGTATCTGGCGGGTGCGGATGTCGCGATCTTTTCCACCGCTTCGCCGCATCCGGTTCTGACGGCGGAAGATGCGGGGTATTATCTTTCTCAGCGGACCAGTCCTCTGTTGATCATCGATTTGGCGGTGCCGCGGGATGTGGAACCTGCGGTGGGGGAGCTGGATAATGTCGAATTGATTAACATCGACCAACTCAATGAGCAGGTCGAAAAAAACCGAGCCAATCGCAGTCTCTGGATTGAGCCGGCCCAGAAGATTATCCGTCAGCATGCGACGCGATTTATCCGCTGGCAGGAGTCGCTGGACACCGCGGCGGTGATTGCGGAACTGAGCGGCAGGATTCTGGGAGAGGCAGGCACCTACGCTAGGCGTAATCGCCGGTATTTTGCCAAAAGCGACCAGGAACGGCTGGGGCAGTTCGCTGAAGGACTTGCCCGAAAGCTGCTGCATGGGCCGATACAATATCTTAAGGAATCCGATTCACCGCGTGCCCGGGGCGACAAGGCCCAGGCGGCTGAGCTGGTACGAAAGCTGTTTTTGGATACCAAAAAACGGAGGAAGGGATCATGACGGTATTACGGCTTGCCACACGCGGTTCGGCGCTGGCCCTGGCTCAGACAAAGCTGGTTGCGCGGATGCTGGAAGCGACACACCCCGGCCTGCAAACCGAGCTGGTTGTGATTAGTACGCAGGGGGATCAGGATACCGGGCAGCCGTTGTGGAAGATGGAAGGGGTGGGTTTTTTCACGACACAACTGGAACAGGCGCTGCTGGATGGCCAGGCAGATGTGGCGGTGCACAGTTATAAGGATTTGCCGACGGCCGATACGCAGGGATTAATGATTGCGGCGGTTCCCGTGCGGGAAAATCCGGCAGATTGTGTTGTATCGCGGCTGAAAATCGGGTCGTTTATGCAGATTGCACCTTCGGCGTTTGTCGGGACATCGAGCCTGCGGCGACAGGCCCAGCTTCTCAGGCTGCGTCCGGATTTGACCGTCAAGCCCATTCGCGGCAATGTCAATACGCGGCTGCGAAAAATGGATGAGGGGCAATATGATTTGCTGGTGATGGCAGCGGCGGGACTGCTGCGTCTGGGCCTTCAGGAACGTATTACGTTTTTGCTGGAGCCGGAACACTTTCTGCCCGCCCCGGCACAGGGAGCGTTGGCGGTGCAGGTGCGGGCTGATGATGCCGCGACACGTAAGATGGTGGAAGCGATAGATGATATGCAGAGTCGCACGCTGGTGGAGGCGGAACGGATTGTGCTCAGGCGGCTGCATCCGGGCTGTCATGCGCCGGTCGGAGTGTATGCGCGCCGGGCGGGGGAGCGGATTGTGATGTCCGCGTTTGCGTCGCGGCCGGATGGGGCGGACGAACTGCGGTGTGAGGCCGAAGGCGACTGGTCGGCGGCACGGGCAGTGGCCCAAGAGCTGGCAGAGACAATGATTTCGGGCGGGGCGATAGACATTCTGGAGGAGAATTAAGCGATGAAAAAACCGTTGGTGTATCTGGTGGGGGCGGGGCCGGGCGACCCGGAGCTGATTACGCTCAAGGCGATCCGGTGTTTGTCGGAGGCGGACTGCGTGATTTACGATGGGCTGGCCAATGCGGATTTTCTGGAGTATGCGCCGGCGGCTGCGGAGAAAATTTCTGTCGCCAAGCGCGGCGGCCAGGACAGCATCAAACAGGACCAGATCAATGAACTGCTTGTGCAGAAGGCCCTGGAGGGCAAGACGGTAGTTCGGCTCAAAGGCGGTGACCCGACGCTGTTTGCCCGGGGTGGGGAAGAGGCGGCGGCTTTGCACAACGCGGGGATTGCATTTGAAATTGTGCCGGGAATTACGGCCGGGCTGGCGGCGGCGGAGTACAGCGGGATTTTCCTGACCGACCGCACTACCAGTTCACAGGTGATGTTTGTGACCGGGCATCCGTCGGCGGAAAAGGATTTTGATTTTATCGACTGGGATTATCTGGCACGTTTTGACGGTTCGATTGTGCTGTATATGGCCATGAGCAATCTGGCCCAGATAGCCGGGCGGCTGATTGCAGGCGGAAAACCCACCAATACGCCGGCGGCGGTGATACAACATGCGACGCTGCCGGATCAAAAGATCGCCAGGGGGCCGCTGGACACTATAGATGCGTTATGCAAAAAGGCTGGGCTGTCGGCGCCGGCGATTGTGATGATTGGCAAGGCCTCAGACAGTCTCGATGCGTATAACTGGTTTATGTTGCAGCCGTTGTTCGGCAAGACTATCATTGCAACCCGCGACCCGGCGGGCAATCAGCGTCTTGGCAAGCTGCTCGGGCAGCAGGCGGCCGGCGTGATTGATTTTTCGTGTATTGAGCTGCAGGGGCCTATCGAAAGCCCGGCACTTAAACATGCGATCCGGGATTTGAATGATTATGACTGGATTGTGTTTACCAGTTCGCACGGGGTGGATTTTACGATGGAATTGCTGGGGCGGTATCGTAAGGACAGTCGGGCGTTTGGTTCTGCCAAAATCGCCTGCATCGGGAAACCGACGGCGGAGTCCTGCCTGCGATATGGTATCCGTGCGGATTTTGTGCCGTTGGAATTTACCGGCAAGGCTCTGGCCACAGAACTGGCCGGGCATTCGGACCTGCGGAGGAAAAATGTTCTGCTGCTGCGGTCGGGGGCGGCAACCGACGACCTTGCCGATGGTCTGCGGCACAGCGGGGCGGCGGTGGAGGATATTCGGATTTATACCACGGTGACCAGGCAACAGCCGCAGGAGGCAAAAGACCAGGTGGCTGCTTTGATTCAGTCAGGCGGAGCGGACTGGATTACCTTTACCAGCTCATCGACAGTGCAGGGCTTTTTTGAACAGATTGATAAGACGCTGGTGGAAAACGCGGCGGTTAAAATTGCTTCCATCGGCCCGGAGACGACGCGGCAGCTGCAAGCTCTCGACCTGACGATTCATCTGGAAGCCAAACCCCACACGGCGGCGGGCCTGGTGCAATCGCTGGCGGCGTATTATGCGGCGGCCAGAAAGTAGAATCAGACCAGGGTGCCGAAGAGTGTCAGTGCGGATGTTTTGGAAATACTGACGTTGACAAAATGTCCTGCCAGCGAGGCCGGGCCGTTAAAGACCACGATGTAATCATGAGCGGTACGGCCAATCAATTGCGGATTATTGTCTGAATTCGCGGCATTCAAATGGGCCTTTTTGCTTGGGCCTTCGACGAGCACTTCCAGCGTTTTTCCGATGAATCGCTGATTGTCCTGTTCGGCGATCTGATTGACAATTTCCAGCAATTCCATATTGCGCTGCTGTTTGAGCTCATCGGGGATGTCGTCGGCCAGTTTTTGTTCGGCGCGGGTCCCCGGGCGGGGGGAATACTTGAAGATAAAGCAGTTTTTGTAGCGTACCCGGCGGATGAGTTCGGCAGTGGCCTGATAGTCTTGGTGTGTCTCGCCGGGAAAGCCGACGATGAAATCCCCTGCAATGGCAATATCGGGCACGGTGGCGCGGGCCTTGTCCATCAGGGCCATATAATAGGCCGAGGTATAGCCGCGATTCATGGCTTTCAGGATTCGGTCGGAGCCGCTCTGTGCGGGGATGTGGAGATAGGGACAGACCTTGGGCAAGTCGGCCATGACCTGCAGGATTGAATCATCAAAGTGCCCGGGATTACTGGTAATAAAGCGGACCCAGTGCACGCCGGCGATATCGCTGACTTTTTCGAGCAGGTCGGCCAGCGTCCATGTTTTGTCGCCTTGCTGCCAGCGATAGGCGTTGATGCTCTGCCCCAGCAGGGTGATTTGCCGGATGCCGGAATCGACCAGCTTTCGGGCCTGTTCCAGAACCATCTCGGGCGGACGCGAGATTTCCGGCCCGCGTACATATGGTACGATGCAATAGGTGCAGAAGTTGTTGCAGCCCCGCATGGCGCGGATAAAGGCCTGCGATTTGATATGATTTTTGTCGGAATCATAATTCATTTCGAATTCATCGAGAATCTGCTGATGTTCGAGATTGTCCGGGCGACGGATGGATTCGGTGATTGCCATGCGGCTGTCGTGTGTATCGAAAACTTCGTCAATCAGGCGGGGAACTTCGGCCAGCTGGCCGGGGCCGGCGACGATATCCACACTGTCATGCTGGAGCAATTCTTCGCCCAGGCGTTGAGCCATGCAGCCGATGACTGCGACCCGCAGAGCGGGATGGGTCTTTTTGAGGTGTTTGATGTGGCCCAGATGCGACAGGACACGGTCTTCGGCGTGCTGACGGACCGAACAGGTGTTGATGATAATGATATCTGCTTCGCCGGCCTTTTCGGTGTGCACATAACCTCTGCTGGACAGGGCATTGAACAACAGTCCGGAATCCAGCTTGTTCATCTGGCAGCCGAAGTTTTTTAAATGGAATTTTCTTGGGTTCATAGTCAGGTTACTATACCAGAAAACTTTGTTTTTACAATTTACAATTCTTTGGTTTGACCGTACAATTCTCCGTCTATACGATAGGCTATGAAAGCAATCCATCCAAATCGAGAATTGATAGAAAACGGCGGCAAGCATGCGGTCAAACGCGGCCTGCTGGGCTCCATCCATTGGGAGAATTTCGATTTTCTCAATCCGTTTGTAGAATTCCTGGTCAGGGCGGTTGGGCTTTATCGGCGAGGGTACCGCAACGCCACAGATATTCGTCTGGAACAGGTCAGGCTGGACTTGCCTCGGCTGCCGGAGGCCTTTGAAGGATATCGTTTATTATGGGTGTCGGATATCCATGTTGAACGGTTTGACCATCTGCCGGATTTAATTTTAAAGCATATTGAGCCTTTGGAGTATGATTTATGCATCTTTGGGGGTGACAGTTGTTTTGAGCATTTTATTTCGGATAAGGCCTGCTGTCTGACGGAGCGGCTCGCGGCCGGTCTGGTCAGAAAATCGCCGGTGCTTGGAATTCTGGGCAATCATGATTTTTATCACATTGCCCAGTTACTGGATTCGCTGGGTGTAAAAATGCTTTTGAATGATAATCTGTCGATCGAACGCGAGGGGCAAAAACTGTGGTTTGCGGGCGTAGATGATTGTCATTATTTTTTTGCGGATGATATCCGGCAGGCACGCAGCGGTATTCCGGACGATGCGTGTAAAATTCTGCTGTCCCATTCGCCGGAACTGTATCGGCAGGCGGAAAAGGCCGGTTTTGACGCGTGTCTGTCGGGGCATACCCACGGCGGACAAATCTGCCTGCCGGGGGGAGTTTCAGTGATTTCCAGTGCCTCCGTGCCGCGGCGGATTCGACGGGGACTCTGGCGGGAGAAGAATATGCTGGGCTATACCTGTCGGGGCTCTGCGGCCAGCGGGGCGGCGGTGCGATTCAACTGTCCGGCGGAAATTACGCTGTTTACGCTGTCGGGGTGTCGTCCGCAGTAACCGGGCGATCAGCCAGTTTATTTGGGCGGGATTTTTAAACGCATTCCGGGCTTAAGCTGCTCGGGCTTTTGAAGGATATCCTGATTGGCGTCCAGGATTTTCTGCCACTGAGAGAAATTACCGTAATATTTGGCTGCGATGGACCCCAGGGTTTCGCCTGTCTGGACGGTATGGATTTGGGGCTGGTCATCCAGCGGGGGGGTATTCTGCTGCGTTGAAGGCATGGCCGGGCTGGTCGGCTCCAGGGATTCGAGCGGAGCAGGGATCGATTGTTCCGTTTGCGGAGCGGGATTGATGGGTTCAGTTTCAAATTGCTTGAGCCGACGCTGCTGGGGGGTATCCGAAAACAGGGCAAACAGAATCCACCCGAGTAAAACAATAGCGGCTCCTGCCAGCATTCCAATTTTCAAATCCTTTTGCATCGCGTATCCTGTCGACCGGTTCAATCCGGTGTTCAATGTAAGAGGTTCGAGCGGATTATTCAACAAAAAAAGCCGGGATGTTCAAGACATCCCGGCTGATTTGAATTGGCTAAACTAATTTGCTTTATTCCGCTTTTTTAGAGCCTCTGCTGATCAGGATGGGGGCTGCAATCGCGACGGACGAATAGGTACCGATGAGGATACCAAACAGCATCACGAAGTTGAACCCGCGGAATCCCGATCCGCCCCAGACGTACATCACAAAGACGGCGATAAACGTGGCAAACGACGTCAGGATGGTTCGCGACAGGGTCTGGTTGATACTTTCATTGATAATCTGAGCCGTCGGCAGGACGTTTTTGCCGCGGTTTTCGCGGATACGGTCAAAGACCACGATGGTATCGTTGACTGAATAACCGACCAGGGTCAGGAACGCCGCAATCAGCTCCAGATTGATCTTGAAATCTTCAATCAGCAGAGCTCTGCCGAAGACGGTTTCGGAAATATAGGTGCAGGATACCACAACGCCCAGCGTGATTAACACGTCATGGACCAGGGCAACGACCGCCGCAAGACCATAACGTGCGGTACCAAACCGTACCCACAGGTAAGCAATCATGCCCGCAAACGACAGCAGCATGGCAATCAGGGCACGGGTCTTGGCTTCGGAGCCGACGGAGGCATCAATCTGCGTCACGCGTGACAGCGTGCTTTCCAGCGACCCGGCGGCAATCAGCTTGGATTTTTCATTTTCAACGTAACTGTTCCATTCGTTGTCGCTGAATTCGCGGAATCCCGCTTCGGGGTGTACGCTGACATAGACATAGCTGCTGATCTTGTCTTCCGGTGCCAGGGCGCCCAGATCGGTGCTGAGCAGCCTGTAATTAAACCACTTGATATCCTGCATGTCCGGCTTGAAGCGAATTTCCTTGATGCGAGCGGTGATGTCGGCAGCGGTAGTTTCGCTGCTGAGCTTGCAGACGATTTTAATGCCGCCGAGGAAGTCATTGAGTTCCCCGTCGGTTTCACTGATTTTTTCAGTTGACACGATTTCCGGGGCGAGGTTTTCCTGTACCGCCAGGTAATCGGCAAAGGCTTCACGGACGGCATTGGTCACCAGTTCATCCACATGCAGTTCGGATACTGTTCCGTTTTGCCCGAGGGCATCGGTCAGGACCTGTTTGACCATCGATGCGTTGACGCGCGTGGTGACGATTTCAAAGGTCGTTGCATCTTTTGGTGTGATGCTCAGTTTGGACAAAACAAACTGCTGGGTGTCTTCGGCTTCGTGGATGGCTTTGGTCAGCGATTCCACGGACTGTCCGGGCTGATTCATCGTCACTATCGCGGTGGTGCGGTTGGTCTCGGTGGTGGTGATTTCAAACTGAAGTCCAGTGTCGCCGACGCTGTTGATGCGGGCGGCCTTAAGCGACGAATCGCCGACGTGGTTTTTAAAGATTTCTTCCACCTTGCTGCGGTCAAAACCGGTGCCTTCTTTCAGGTCGATCTGGACGCTGGTGCCGCCGGTGAACTCGATATCGTACTTGCTGTTGACTGCTTCATCGCGGGTAAAGAACGCAATCAGGCCCAGCACGATCAATGAGCCGGAAACAACAAAGAATACCGGCCGCATCCTCATCCAGTTGACATTGATTTTCTGGAACAGACCGAGCATCTTGAGGTCTTTGGTCAGCAGTCCCTGGCGGGTCAGGAAATCAAAAATCAGCCGTGTGACAAACAGCGCCGTGAACATGCTCCACGCGATACCGATCATCAGCACGAGGGCAAAGCCCTTGATTTCTTCCGAGGCCACCAGGTACAGAATCAGGGCGGTCAGGAAGGTCGTCAGGTTGGAGTCAAAGATGGTCGTAAAAGCACGCGAATAGCCGTTGGCGATGGCCGCCCGAAGCGATGAACCGCGGCGTAGTTCTTCACGGATACGCTCGAAAATCAGCACGTTGGCGTCCACGCTCATACCGATGGTCAGCACCATACCGGCAATACCACCCATGGTGAACGTTGCCCGCAGCATCGACATGGTTCCCAGCACAAACAGCACGTTGAGGATCAGTGCGATATCCGCGATGGCTCCGCCCAGCAGGTAATAGAGAATCATGAACACGGCAGTGGCGACCAGAGCCACCTTGCCGGACAGAAGACCGCGGTCCTTGTTGTCGGCACCGACAGCCGGGCCGATGGTCTTTTCAGAAATCGGCAGTTCCGACAGGCGGGCCGGGAAGGAACCGGCGTTAAGCTTGTTGACCATGTCATCGATATCAGTCTGGTTGTATTTGCCGGTGATGATACCGGAAGAACTGATGGCGCTGTTGATATTGGGCGCTGAAATCGCAACATTGTCCAGCAGGATGCACAGCGGCCGCTGCAGGTTGGAACTGGTCAGTTGGTAGAACAGTTTGGAGGCCACTTCATCAAAGGTAAAGCCGATGGCGCGTCGGTTCTGTTCATCGCTGGTCGGATAGGCCCGTTTGAGCTTCCAGGCCCTGTCGGTGCGAACCATCTTTTCGTTATCGAGGTTGCTTGCCAGGACATACAGCTTGTCGCCGAACTGTTCGACGATGCCGCCTTGCCAGGTGGCCGGGTCTTCAATTTCGCACCAGATATACTGGCCGGTAGAAGCTCCCTTGGGGCCTTTGGCCTTGAGGGCTTCCCGCTGGGCGGCGGCATCCACGCCGGAATCGCCGGGCGTCGGCAGAATGCGGAATTCCAGAACGCCGGAGCCTTTGAGCATGCGTTTGAGGTCTTCGGGGTCATCCAGTCTGCCGCCGACTTTGGCGTAGAGGTCATAGGTGGAGACCACCTCGCGAATCGTCGCGGCACGGGATGTAAACTTTTCTTCCAGCTTTTTGAGCATAACGGTCCGCTGGTCGGATTTGGCAGACATTTCCAATATCTGGCGAAGCGTGTCGATGCTCAGATTGATGTCGCCCAGTTTGGCTACCGCGGCATTCCATTTGGCATTCAGGCCGGTTTCTTCGGCCGTCAGTTCGTTGACAATGCCGGCCCATTCCTGATGCAGGTCCAGGTACTGGTCGATAATCGGCAGGAATTCTTCGGCTTTGGCCTGAGCGCCTGCCGGCAGGGCATTTTTGAGGTAATCCAGAATCTGGGTCTTGCGTGCCTCGGCAGCGGCTTTGGCCCAGGTTTGAATCTGATAATCCAGCCCGCTTTCGGGCAGGCCCATTTCCGTCATTTGTTTTTTCATCGCATCCAGCTTGGCAGCCAGATCATCGCGTTCGGCCTGTTTTTGGCTCCGCAGGTCATACGTTGAAGCCAGCTCGTCAATGATCTGCTTGCGTTCCGGAGAATCCTTGGAAAATTTGTCCAACTCCGCCTGGCGTGTTTGGGCCGGGAGGGTCAGGGCGCGTTTAATCTGCAGCAGGTTGACGTTTTCGCTTTCCAGCTTCACCAGCGCTTCCTCGTAGGCCTTGCGCTTGGTAATCGTGTCCAGGCTGGCCACGGGCAGCTGAATTTCAATGCGTGTGTCGCCCTGGGGCCGCATGACGATGTTGGCCACGTGGGTCGGGTCAATACGTTTGAGCAGAATCGGAATCATTTTTCCGGCCAGACCGCGGCGATCCGCCGGGGACAGGTCGCTGGCGTCGATTTCATAAATCAGACTGGTGCCGCCGGCCAGATCCAGACCCTGTTTGAGTTTTTCTGAAGGCGGATAGACGTAAATACCCGCGACTGCAATCAGAAACACTACCAGTGCTGCCTTCCAAAGCAAATCCTTATACATAGTCGGTTTCCTGAAAATAAAGTTGCTTGTTATTGATTTTTCTTCTCGTCGGTCAATACCTGGGCGACGGCCGAAGGTATGATACGCATTTTGGTGTTATTGGCTTCGTCGACTTTCAGGACGATTTCGTCATCCCGGACATCAATGATGGTACCGAGAAT
>JAFGQP010000012.1 GCA_016935635.1 Sedimentisphaerales bacterium | reverse complement strand
TTAATAGACTTTGGAGCCAAACGATGCGTTGCTGTGTAAAAACAATTATGGTTATAATCTTATCCGGATATACCTGTCTGGCTTCCGCTGAACAAGCCCCTCCAACCGATCCCAATGCACCGTTGCTGCTGAAAGATTATCTGGTCCGGGCCGCGATGAACAACTCCGGCCTGCGAGCCGCCTTTGATTCCTTCCATGCCGCCATGGAGCAAATCCCCCAGGCCGCATCACTGGACGACCCGCAATTCACCTACAGCTATTTCATCCGTGAAGAAATGGAAACCCGCTCCGGCCCCCACCGCCAGAAATACGCCATCATGCAGATGTTCCCCTGGTTCGGCAAGATTCAGGCCCGCACCGACGCCGCCGCCGCTCAGGCCAAAGCCGCCCACCATCGCTACGAAGCCGCCAAGGTCAAACTGATTTACCAGACCAGCAGTGTCTTCTATGAGTTCGCCTATCTTGCCAAAGCGATTGATGTCGCCAAAGAAAATCTGGAACTCATGCAGCATTTCGAACAAGTCGCCCGCGAAAAATATCGCACCGCCGAAACCTCGCATCCCGACATTATCCGCGCCCAGATTGAACTGGCCACCCTCGAAGATGAACTCATCAGCCTGACCCGCCTGCAAAAGCCTCTTGCAGTCCAGCTCAACGCCCTGCTCAATCAACCCGCAGATATGGAACTCCCCTGGCCTCAACAGGACCCGTTTATCGCCGCAGAAATCAACACCCGCCTGATTGCCGAACAAATCCGCTCCGCGAATCCGGAACTCGCCGCCGTGCAGCAGCAGATTCTGGCTTCCCAAAAAAATGTCGAACTGGCCAAAAAACGCTACTGGCCCGATATCAGCCTCGGCCTGGAAGTCGAAGATGCCCCCAACCGCGGCATGAACGGCGGCCGCGACCCGATTATGGCTATGGTATCGATCAATCTGCCTATCTGGACGGATAACTACAGCGCCGGCGTCAGGCAGGCTCAGGCACAAACCGCCATGGCCCGTCGCGAGAAAATCCAGATGGAGTACGACCTCGTTGCTCAAGCTGAACAAATTATGTATGAATTGGATGATAATTTGCGGAAAATCCGCCTCTATGAAAATGTCCTCATCCCCAAAGCCAAAGAGATGCTGGCCGTCACAGAACAAGCCTACAGGACTAACACGGTTGATTTTATGACATTAATCGATGCCGAACAAAAACTCCTCTCTTTCCAGCTTTATTACGAGAGGTCATTGACCAACTACCTCCAGAAACAAGCCGAACTCGAAATGCTCACCGGCCAGCCATTACCAAACGAACCCAATTTGAATTAGTCCCGCAACTAAAGATTCTTAAGAACTATATTCCTACTAACATGGTAGGAATATAGTTTAAGGAACTGGCCATGACCAAACGAACCCAATTATGGAACACAATAGTATCAAAAACAGGCTTTTTAGCCCTATTAATCGGGATTTTTGCAGCAGGATGGTTTACTAAAGCGTTAGTGACACCCGAAGGCACACAAACCCCATCACCCGAGGTGCAGCCAAACGAAGCCATTTGGACCTGCTCCATGCACCCCCAAATCCGACAAGCCCAGCCGGGTGAATGCCCCCTGTGCGGTATGGACCTCATCCCCGTCGGCGGCTCTGACACCCATACCTCCGGGGTGATCGAGTTCACCCCCGAAGCGGTTAAGCTCATGGAAATCCAGACCTCCAGGGTCGAGAGAAAATCCGCAGCCACCAACATCAGGCTGATTGGCAAAATCGACTACGACCAGACCCGCATCAAGTCCATCACCGCCTGGACCGGCGGCAGGCTTGACCGGCTGTTTGTGGATTATACGGGAATGACCGTCCGCAAAGGCGACCACATGGTGGAACTTTACAGTCCGGAATTGATCAGTGCCCAGACCGAGTTACTCGAAGCCGTAAAGTCAGTCCAGAACATAGCTTCAAATTCCTCTGAGCTGATCCGTCGTTCCATCGAAGGGACCCTGAAGGCGTCCGAGGAGAAACTCCGCCTTTTGGGGATTACCGATGAACAAATCCAGCAAATCAAGACCTCCGGCCAGATACTCGACCATCTGACTATCAACGCTCCTATCGGCGGCGTGGTCATTGACAAAATGGCCAACGAGGGGATGTATGTCGATACCGGGATGGCCATTTACACCATCGCGGATTTGTCCAGGCTGTGGTTGATCCTGGATGCGTATGAATCCGACCTCAAATGGCTGCGGTTTGGCCAGAAGGTCGAATTTGTCACCGAATCAATCCCCGGCCGGACATTTGAAGCGACCATCAGCTTTATCAGCCCGGTCCTGAATGAAATGACCCGCACGGTCAAGATTCGGGGTGTAGTGGATAACACCGACAGCACCCTCAAGCCTGGCGTGTTTATCCGGGCCAAAATCCATTCGCCCGTTGCCGCCAATGGCAGTGTCATCGAACCGTCGCTGATGGGCAAATACATCTGCCCCATGCATGGGGAAATCATCCATGATGCACCGGGGGTGTGCGATATCTGCGGGATGAAACTGGCTGCCGCGCAAGAGCTTGGTTATCAAACCGTCAGCGAACCTAATCAGCTTCCCCTGGTCATCCCTGCAACCGCACCGCTGATTACCGGAAGAAAACTCAACAAAGCAATCGTATATGTCAAAGCAGCCGGCGAACACCCCTCCTTCCTCGGCAAGGAAATCACGCTCGGTCCCAAAACCGGCGATGTCTATATTGTCGAGTCCGGCCTGATGGAAGGTGAAGAGGTTGTCACCAACGGGGCATTCAAGATTGATTCCGCCGCCCAGATTCAGGCTATCCCGTCGATGATGACCCTGCCGCTCGAAACGGAACTCTCCGGTACCGAACAAACCATCTGCCCCATCATGGGCGGGGAAATCGACAAAACAGTCTTTACCGAATACAAGGGCAAGAAAGTCTATTTCTGCTGCCCCGGATGCATCGACGAATTTAACAAAGACCCGGAAAAATACGTACCTCAACTGCCTCAGTTTAAAATCACTGAGCACACTCATTAATAAGGATAGAAAGGACACTGCAATGAAGTCATTTATTACACTGCTCATTCTGGCGGGAATCGTCGCTGTTTCAGGATGCAAGAAAAATCCTGAACCGACCCCAGCCGCACAAACCCCTGTCGATACCAGTCAAATTGCTAATGCCGCCAAAGTCGCCGCAACCGAGGCACAGGGTAAGATTGAATCAGCCGCTGCAGGAGAACAAACGACCTGCCCGGTCATGGTCGGCAGGGCCATCGATAAAAATCTGTTCGTGGAATACAATGGCAAAAAGGTCTATTTCTGCTGCAAGGGCTGTATCACCGAGTTTAACAAGGACCCTGAAAAATACGTCAAGCTGCTGCCGCAATTTCAGCAATAAGACGGCGGCATTTGATAACCACTGTGCACCAAGCTAAGGATAAATCACGACTATGCCTGAACGTCTGAGCCAACAGGATTACAGCAACCGGGGACTTTTGAGCGAAATCATTCGGTTTTGCCTGAATAACCGGCTGGTCGTGATATTGTGTGTCATGGGCCTGCTGCTTGCGGGAGTGCTTGTAGCACCGTTCGACTGGCAAATCGACTGGCTGCCGCGATACCCGATTTCCGTCGATGCGATTCCCGACATCGGCGAAAACCAGCAGATTGTTTTTACCGACTGGCCGGGCCGCAGTCCGCAGGATATCGAAGATCAGGTCACCTATCCCCTGACGGCCAACCTGCTGGGGCTGGCCGGCGTCAAGACCGTCCGCAGCACATCGATGTTCGGCTTTTCCAGCATTTATGTCATCTTTGAAGATCGGGTGCCGTTTGACCTGACACGGCAAAAAATCCTCGAGCGGCTCAATTCGCTGCCGGAGGGAATGCTGCCCGAAGGTGCGACACCGCGGCTGGGGCCGGATGCCACGGCGCTGGGGCAGGTCTTCTGGTACACCCTGGAAGGCCGGGACCCGCAAGGCAGCCCTACCGGCGGATGGGACCTGCACGAACTGCGTACTATTCAGGACTGGACGGTGCGGTATGCCCTGCAGGCTGCCTCCGGCATTGCCGAAGTCGCTTCCGTCGGCGGATTCGTCCGCGAGTACCAGATTGACGTGGACCCGGACGCAATGTACGCGGCCAAGGTCTCGCTCAATGATGTCTTCATGGCCGTGATGGCCTCCAATCGGGACGTCGGTGCGCGAACCATTGAAATCAATCGCGTGGATTACCTGGTTCGCGGTCTGGGCTTTATCAAATCGGTCGAAGATATCGAACAAATCGTAGTCAAAACCGTTGACGCTGTCCCGATTCATATCCGGGATATCGCCCATGTCGGTATCGGGCCGGCCCTGCGAACGGGGGTGCTGGATAAAGGCGGTGCCGAAGCCGTAGGCGGCGTAGCAGTGGTACGCTACGGGGAAAATCCGCTGGCGGCCATCAAAAACGTCAAGGCCAAAATCGCCGAGATCGCTCCCAGCCTGCCGCAGAAGACCCTGCCCGACGGGACCGTCAGCCAGGTGACCATCGTTCCATTTTACGACCGCACCGGGCTGATTTACGAAACCCTCGGCACGCTCAACGCCGCCATTTATGAACAAATCATCATCACCGCGATTGTCATCATCCTGCTGCTGCGAAACTTCCGCAGTTCGCTGATTATCTCGGCCCTGATGCCGATGGCAGTACTGATTACCTTTGTGGGAATGAAGCTGCTGGGTATCGACGCCAACATCGTTGCCCTGTCCGGTATTGTCATCGCCATCGGTGAAATCTCGGACATGGGAATCGTCATCTGCGAAAATATCGTTCAGCATCTGGAACGCGACCCGCGCCGCAACCGCCTGCACCTGGTGTTTGACGCCTCCCGCGAAGTCGCCTCGGCGGTCCTGACCGCGATTTCCACCACCGTCATCAGCTTCCTGCCGGTGTTTGCCATGACCGGGGCCGAAGGCAAGCTCTTCAAGCCGCTGGCCTATACCAAGACCGTCGCTCTGACCTCGTCGGTATTTCTGGCCGTGCTGGTAGTGCCGCCGCTGGCGTATTATTTCTTTCGCAAGAGCAGTGCCGCGGCACTGGCTCATACCCCCGACAAGAAACCCAGACGCACCTGGCTGGATTATGTGCTGATTGCAATCCTGCTGGTGCTGCTGACGGATGACTGGATGCCCATCGGGCCGGACAATGGGATGCTGCTGAACCTGCTGTGGGTTGTGGTTATTGTGGCGGTGCTGATCGGTTCGTTTGTTTTGATTATCCGTTTCTATGAGTCCATTCTCGGCTGGTGCCTGCGTCACAAGCTGCTGTTTTTGAGTCTGCCGACGGCGATGATTATCGGCGGAGGATTCGTCTGGGCCAATCTCGGCCGGGAATTCATGCCGTCGCTGGATGAAGGCTCGTTTTTGTATATGCCCACCACCATGCCGCACGCCTCGATTGCCGAGGCCACCGACCAACTGAGTAAAATCGATGCCGCCATTGCATCAATTCCTGAAATCGATACGGTCGTCGGCAAAATCGGACGGGTGGAAAGCGCCCTCGATCCGGCACCCCTGTCGATGTTTGAAACCGTCATCAACTATAAACCCAAATACAAGACCGACAAAAACGGACGACTGGTACTGGATGACCACGGCAAGGCCATCCGCCAGTGGCGCGACGGACTGGAAACGCCGCACGATCTGTGGAATGAAATTGTCCGTGCTGCACAGCTTCCCGGAACGACCAGCGCCCCGCTGCTGCAGCCGATTGAGACACGTATTGTCATGCTGCAAACAGGGATGCGTGCCCCAATGGGTATCAAGGTCAAAGGCCCAAGCCTGGAAGCCATTCAGCAGGCCGGCCTTGATTTGGAAGCGGTGTTAAAGCATGTTCCGATGGTCGAACCGGCAGCAGTGTTTGCCGACCGCATCGTCGCCCAGCCGTATCTGGAATTACGCATCGACCGGCAGGCCATTGCCCGCTACGGCCTGCGCGTCGATGATGTGCAGAAGGTCATTGAAATCGCCATCGGCGGAACCCCCATCACCACCACCGTCGAAGGCCGGCAGCGGTATCCGGTCCGCGTGCGCTACCTGCGGGAATTACGCGATCAGGTTGAAGCTCTGAATCAAATCCTGGTTCCGGCCATGGACGGGTCTGCACAGATTCCCCTGGGCCAACTGGTGCAGATGGAATACAAACCTGGCCCGCAAATGATTAAAAGCGAAGATACATTCCTGACCAGCTATGTGCTGTTTGACAAGAAGCCCGGCTACGCCGAAGTCGATGTGGTCATGGCCTGCAAACAGACGCTGGAGCAGAAAATCAAAGACGGCTCACTGACTCTGCCCGAAGGCGTCAGCTATACGTTTTCCGGAACGTGGGAAAATCAGGTCCACGCCCAGAAGACCCTGATGCTGGTGATTCCAATTGTGCTTGTCATTATTTTTATTCTATTATATCTGCAATTCGAGAGTTTTGGATGGTCCTGCGTGGTCTTCACCACCGTCCTAACAGCCTGGTCGGGCGGCTTTGTCTGGATGTGGTTTTATAATCAGGACTGGTTTATGAACTTCACGCTGTTTGGGATTAACTTCCGCGATTTGTTCAATATCCATCCGTATAATCTCAGCGTGGCGGTGTGGGTCGGCTTTCTGGCGGTTTTTGGAATTGCCTCCGATGACGGCGTGCTGATGATGACCTATCTGAAAGATCGCTTCGCATCTGAAAACCCCCAAACCATCGAACAGATTCGCCGGGAAACCCTTTTCGCCGCATCCCGGCGAGTCCGCCCGGCCTTAATGACCAGTGCCACCACGATTCTTGCGCTGCTGCCGGTACTGACCTCCATCGGGCGAGGGTCGGACATTATGGTCCCGATGGCAATCCCTTCTTTTGGAGGAATGACGTTGTCGATGGTGGATTTGCTGATTGTGCCCACCCTGTTCTGCATGGTCAAGGAATTCGTCGCCAAACGAGCTGTTCGTTCTTCGCAGGGGCTGCATAAAAAAGATTTTACGTTCTTATAATATCCGTTTTAGTAGTAATGGGAATTATCGGATGTTGTTTCAGGCCGATAAAAATGGTTTTATTTTTACAGAAAACAGTGTATAAAAAATATCAGTAAATTTCCTGAGAAAACCTGCCTCGATTGCCGATTATTCATTATATTTTAAACGGCAATGGGCCTCGAACCGTGTAGATATACATGGATTTGAGATTTTACGGGTCTTTAAGTGATTGTAAACGAAATGAAGTGACTTTGGCTTAGACGAGGTTATCGCAATGACGCAGAAACCGACAGTGGTTCACGTAACGCATGAGGCAGTTGGAAAAATCGGAGGCATTGGTGCCGTGCTGGATGGATTGTTTACCAGCAAGGCTTATCTGGATGCCACCGCTCGCAATATTTTAGTCAGCCCCCTCTTCTCGACCGAAGGCGATGTTTCATCGCGTCTGGGCCCCGGCGGAGAGGTTCTGTATTCCTCCATCGACGGCTATGTCAAAACCAGTTATGTATCCAGTTTCCGCAGAATCGAAAGCAAATACAATGTCGGTATTGTCTATGGACGGCGTACCTTCCTGGATCCGCTGACGCAGATTAAAAGCTCGCCGGAAATTATTCTCATTGATATTACCCGTATGGAACAGGGACCCTTGAATGAATTCAAGGCGTCGCTGTTTTTTGAATACGGCATCAAGAGCAATGCCTTCGAGAATTACTGGGAATTCGAACAGTATATGCGTCTGGCGATGCCGGCGATTGCCGCACTCAAAGCCATCGGCGCCGCAGAAAAAGACAGCAATACCGTGATTGTCTCCCATGAATTCATGGGGATGCCCACGGCCCTGGCGGCCAAGCTGGATCCGTTTGATTTCAAAACGGTTTTCTATGCCCATGAAGTCGCCCCGATGCGCCGCATAGTCGAAGGCCATCAGGGACACGACACGATGTTTTACAACGTCCTTCGCAAAGCCCATCAGCAGGATTTATTTGTCAACGATGTCTTCGGCGACCAGACCAGCTACTTCAAGTATGCCCTGGTGGATGCCGCCCGATTCTGCGACAATATCCTGGCTGTCGGGGACTGCGTGGTCGATGAACTGAAATTCCTGGCCCCCGAGTTTGAACTGGCCGATATCGATTTGACGTATAACGGCATTCCCGCGTATGAAATCACGCTGGCTGAAAAGAAGCAGTCCCGCGATAAATTAAAAGATTACTGCCAGAACCTGCTGGGCTGGCGACCGGATTTTGTGTTCAGTCACGTGACCCGGCTGGTATTAAGCAAGGGCTTGTGGCGCGACCTGCGGGTGCTGGAACACATGGACAAGGAATTTCTGGCTCAGGGCAAGACCGGCGTGCTGCTGGTGCTCAGTACCGAAACCCACCGCCGGCGCGACCGCGATATTTATGATATGGAAGCGGCGTATAACTGGCCGGTGGCCCACCGCGAAGGCATGCCGGACTTGTCCGGCGGCGAAGCGGCCTACTATGCCGGCGTTCAGGAATTCAACGCCAGAAGCCGGTCCATCAAGGCCATCTTCATCAACCAGTTCGGCTTCTCCCGCCAGTGCTGCGGCCACCGAATGCCCTATGATATGGAATTTATGGACATCCGCAGGGGCTCCGATGCGGAATTCGGCCAGAGCATTTATGAACCCTTCGGTATCGCCCAGCTTGAACCGCTGTGCTTCGGCGGGCTGTGCATCGTGACCTCCATCTGCGGCTGTGCCGGATTTGTCAAGGCCGTCACCGGCGGCAAAGATGTCCCCAACGTCATCTTCGCCGACTATACCGAACTCAACGGCGATTCGGGGCTGGAAATCGAACACATGCTCAAGATCGACCGCGAGTACCGCAATAAGATCGAACGCAAAATCAGCCAGAAAATTGCATTGGAAATCTGTGCCCGTCTGCCGCACAACGACGATGAATCCTATCGGCTGCTTCGCAGCGGCTTTGAAATCGCCAAGCACATGGGCTGGGAGGCCGTGGCGGAAAATTACGTCCTCAAGAGTATTCACAAGGCCGTCAAGAAAACCCATTCCAAGGTGGTGCAGGCGTAATCCATCTGACTACAATAAAGAAGGCCGGGTGTGAAAATGATCACATCCGGCCTTTTCTTTTGATTGGAAGATTGACTGTTAGAAGACCATCTGCATCCGCAGGCCAAAGACCACCGCATCCTTCAAATCGCGCCCATTGTCCGCAGACGACGGATCAGCGACATACTGTATCGACGGCGTCAGAGTCAGGTTGGAATTGACGGCAAAATTATAGAAGGTCTCGAAAACCGTTTCGGAATCTTCGGTGTAGGTCGCCCCTGCGGCCTCACTGAAGTAACCTCGTGCCACACCGAAAGCCAGCACATCGTCATCACGCCCGTCAAACAGACCCTGACAGCTCAGGCCGGTGCTGTAAAACTGCGTCATCTCATTGTGATTGGAAGGGGCATAGCCAAACCGGAAAAACGTGCCCAATCCCTGCGAATCGTTGTCATCCTCGTTTTCTTTACTCAGCATCTGGTCAAAGCTCAGATACATGCCGGTATTGTTGCGGGACGAGAAGCCGTCGCCATCCACATCGGTCGGTTCCGGCATGTGCCAGACACCCACTGAGTAGGTGCCCTGCAGCTGTCCGAAGCTGGGCGTAATGCCTGTCTCGGCCATGTAGACATAATAATCCTCATCATGAAAGGCCGTGCGGAATCCCGTTTCGCGATGGTCGCCCTGCGAATCGGCGGCCGCGGCGGTGATGTACCAGCCGGCATCAGCCGGGGCATAGTGCATGGCAAGACCCAGCGTATAATCCGGGAATGGAATGGTCGGATTGTTGACCAGGGTACTGTTGAGAAACTGGCCCGTCTCATCATTGGCGTAGCGATTGCAGTCGAAGGCTACCGGGCAGCCGCTGCATTCGAATCCGCCGCTCAAATCCATCTTGCCCAAACGGACGATCAAGTCGCCGTCAAGAAAATAATGCTGGTACCACAGTTCCGTCACCACCGCTGCATCCCGCGGCATAGCGTCGCCGTTGACACCGAAAGCGCTGCCGGTCGAAACGGAATCAATGCCTTCGGTCTTGTTCCAGAATCCTTCCACGTGCATATATAACTCGGCATTTTCAATCCCGAACAGCCGTTTGAGATCCGTCATCATTTCGACATCATAGCTGCCCGAAAAACGCCCGCGCCGGTCATTGGTGCTCAGGCCGCCGCGCAGGTTCTGCTGATATATATTGGTCAGTCCGAACGAAAATGAAAATGGCCCAGTATCCGGCAGCACCGAAGCGGTTTGTTCCTTGTCCGCTGCCGGAATCTCTGCTGCAAAACCCATGACACCGCTGCACACCAGCATCAACACGACCCATCGTCCCATCTGTTACAATCCTTTCTTGCATTTGATTAAATCGGTTATTTGATTAACACGTATGTTTTTACCCCGTGAATGACTACAGAACACATCAAAACGGACCCTAGCCATGACACGGACAGATAATTTCATTCAGAATTGGCGAAATAATCATTCAACCGCCAATCAACAGGCTTCCAACCTGATAGACCACCAGTGTTGCCGCATACGCCACTGCCGTCAAACCGAAATACTGCAGTGCAGCCCACTTCCAGCTGCCCGACTCCCGGGCGGTTACGGCGACCGTCGCCACACAGGGCGAACTCAACAGACAAAACAGCATGATGCACAGGCCTTTGAGCGGTGTATAATCCGCACGCAGCCGCTGACGCAGGGCATCGGATGTCTCGTCCCCTTCACCGACCGAATACACAATACCCATCTGGGCGACAAACACTTCCTTGGCGGCAAAGGCTCCAATCAAAGCTGTCCCGACCTTCCAGTCGAAGCCTAGCGGTCGTATTGCCGGTTCAATCAAACGACCCACACGTCCGGTAATCGAATACTGCATCTGAGCCGATTGCTGCTGGACCTTATCCAGTCCGGCCAGTTTGTCTTCCGATATCTTCGGATAAGAGCTGGCTGCCCATAACAGAATCGAAATACCCAGAATCACGGTACCGGCCTTCTGCAGATACTGCCAGCCGCGGTCCCACATGTGCAGCATCAGGCTTCGCAGTGTTGGCATGCGGTATGGCGGCAGTTCCATGACGAATGGAATCGCCTCCCCTTTAAACAGGGTATTACGCAGCAGCAATGCCAGAAGCACCGCGAATAAAACTCCGATAATATACATCATCCACATGATCGGGCCATACCAGGCCGGGGCAAAAAAAGCCGGAATAATCAGTGCGTATATCGGCAATCGCGCCCCGCAGCTGAACAGCGGTATCACCATCATCGTCGTCAGGCGGGTCCGCCGGTTCTCCAGGATCCGCGTCGCCATAATCGCCGGCACCGAACAGCCGAAGCCGATCAGCATCGGGATAAAACTCTTGCCGTGCAGACCGATTTTATGCATCAGGCGATCCATCAGAAATGCCGCGCGGGCCATGTAGCCGGTGTCTTCCAGAAACGCAATCCCCAGAAACAGCAGCAGAATATTCGGCAGGAAAATCAGCACCCCGCCGACACCGCCGATAATTCCATCGACCACCAGCGACCGCAAATGCTCCGACCAGCCCGCAGGCCAGTGCGATGTAATCCACCCGCCCAGCCAGCCAAACAGCGACTCCATCCACCCCATCGGGATTTCACCCGCTGTAAAGGTCAGCCAGAACACCAGATACATCAACACCGCAAAAATCGGCAGCCCCCATACGGAATGCGTCATTACCACATCTATCTGGTCGCTGATATCATGGCGGGATTGTGCCGTCGTCCTGACTGTTTCCTGGCAGGCGCCGGAAATGAATCCATACCGCCGGTCGGCAATGACAATATCCGGGCTTTCATGGTAATGTTTTTCCAGCTCCTTCATCGACTGCTCCATCGTCACCAGCAGCTCTGCACTGTGCGGCAGCGCCAGGACCTGCTGATCGCCTTCCAGCAGCTTCAAAGCCACCCATCGCACTCCGAAGTGCCTGGCAAAATCCAGCTGGCCATCGACCAGAGGCATCAGTTTTTCCAGTTCCTTTTCCACCTGCGGCCCAAAGGGAACCTGCACACGCCGGGCCTTCTTTTCCGCTGCCGCCCGCAGCACCACATCCAGCAGCTGCTCGGTCCCCTCCCCCTTACGGGCGACCAATGACACAATCGGTACATCCAGAAGAAGCTGCATCTGGTTCAAGTCAAATTCCAGTCCCCGGGCCTTGGCCACATCGGCCATGTTAAAGGCCAGCACCAGCGGCACATTCATCTCCATCAACTGCACTGCCAGATACAGATTTCGCTCCAGATTGGACGAATCAATCACATCAATCACCACATCGGGCTTCTGTTCCAGAATAAACTGGCGTGCAACCAGTTCCTCCGGCGAATACGCCGTCAGGCTGTAGATTCCAGGCAGGTCCACCACCTTGATTTTCTGGTCACGATGATGGCACAGCCCGTTTTTGATTTCGACCGTTACCCCCGGATAATTAGCCACGTGCTGCCGCGATCCCGTCAGAACATTGAATAAGGTTGTTTTCCCGCTGTTGGGATTTCCGGCCAGTGCGATGGTTAATTTCTTTTCTGAGTTTGTCATAAGTTAGCTGTGCCTAACATTTAATCTAAAAATTTTTGTTATCGTACAAAGATTTTATGCGACATACCGCGTCCCAGCACCACACGGCTGTTTTTGACCGCAATGATGACCTGTCCTCGGTGGTCGTTCAGCATGACACGAATCGGCTGGTTGGCCAGAAGCCCCATCGCCGCCAGACGATTTTTCAGACCGAATCCCGCCTCGATATGATCGATCCTCACAATCTTTCCAGTTTCAATCTGGTCTAATGACATAGGAACATGTCCCTTATCTGATTTTGTTTTCATATCTATAAACCGTTTTACGCATCCGGCAACTGCTTTTTATGATAAAACTGCTTGAATTCCAGCGCAACATCGCCATCTTCACGGGCTGTAATAAACTCAATATAGTCCCTGAGCCGGCCAATCACCTGCTGACCCAGCGCGTGTTCGGCCCGACAGGCCGACTCCTTGGCTATAACAGCGTCCAGCCCAAGAATGTCGATAAAAAAAGACTCCAATACCCGATGACGACGCACAATTTTGTACGCTTCAACCCGGCCTCTGTCCGTCAGCGTCACCACCCCGTACGGCTTATAGTTAATCAGGGCCTTTTCCGACAACACCCGCAACGCGCCGGTCACGGAAGCCCGTGATACACCTAAACCTTCAGCAATATCCTTGCTTCGGGCAACCATACCACTGCCGGATAAATGATATATTACCTCAAGATAATCTTCCATTGAGGCGCTTAACTGTTTTTGTTTTGCCGCGTTCATTTAGGTAACTCTAATATAGTTAGCAACACCTAACTTTGCAAGAAAAATTTCACAAAAAAAATCCCCATGCCCGCAGACATGGGGAAAAGTAATTTTTCAGCGCAACGACTTGTCACATTACAACAGTCGGCTGCAGACCCGACTCACCCCCTGGCAGCTCGTACAATCTTGCGGTTGCCATCGGTCCACTTATCGCGGTAAAAGGTGGAGGCTTCAAAGGTATCGCTGACCGACTTCATTTTCTCAGTCAGTTTGACCCTTAATTCCTGCAAGGCCGTCTGATGGGCCGCATCCGCGACCAGATTTTGGGTTTGAAATGGATCCGCCTCGTGATCAAATAGAACTTCCTGCGCAACCCCCTCCTTGCTGATGCGGAATTTGCCATAGGTATAACGTTTGTTTCGAACCGCGCGCCACTCATGGCCGGTGTTCCAATTGGCCGTTGCTCCGGTCCCTTGCATAAACGCACAATCCGGCTCCGCCCCCCCCTGCCCCAGCGCCAAATCTGACAGATTCATACCTTCCACACGGGACGGGATCGGCAGACCGAGAAGTCCCAGAAATGTCGGCATGAAATCCACCGCCGACATGCATGCATCCGAGACCTGTCCGGCCTGAATCCTGCCCGGCCAGCGAACAAGCAGCGGAATACGTGCCGCTTCTTCATAAAAGATATTCTTCGCTCGTCGGCCCTGGGCACCAAACATCTCGCCGTGGTCGGAGGTAAAGACCACAATGGTATTTTCCGCCAGCCCATTATCGTCCAGATACTTCATCAGGCGGCCAAAATTCCAGTCCAGATTGGTCGTCATCGCATAATAGTTCCGGCGCCATTTCTCCAAATCCGCCCGTTCGGAATCCGACAATCGGGCCCAGGCATCCGCATACGGGTCATCGGTCGGCTTATAATTGGGCGGATGAGGCAGGCTGACACCGGCAAATTTCTCCCGGTACTCGGCCGGCACGTTCCCATCATTCCACGGGTCATGCGGTGTTCCCCACGAAACGACCATGGCAAACGGCTGCGAGGATTTCTGCCCCCGGCATTTGAGCCAGTCGATTGCCAAATCGGTCTGTCCGTCCGGCTCATATACCCCTTGGCCCCAGAAAATCTTCTCCCTGGATTCGGTATGATAATATGTATTGTAATAGTCATGGTGAAAATTAAACGCCGCCCAGTACCCGTTAAATCCAAGACGATGCACCCCGCGGGGCACAAACGAATTATCCGGATTAGTATGGTCTCCCAGCTTGTTGGCATACATGTGCCACTTGCCGATATAGGCCGTGTTATATCCGGCACGCGTCAGCGAATGCCCGAGACAATCCTGATACGGATTCAGCTGCAGCTCGTTAATCACCATGCCGTGGCTGGTGGTATATTTGCCGGTCATCAGCGAAGACCGGAACGCCGAACACACCGGCGTATTGGACACTGTATTCCGAAAATTGATGCCCTCTCGGGCAAACTGATCCAGATGGGGCGTAATCGCATGTTCGGCTCCGGGATAGTTGGCCCCCTTCCAGTACGCAGCATACTTGCAGTGATTCAGGCCAAGCTGGTCGGCCAGCACCACCAGCAGATTGGGCTTCTTTTCAGTGCTGCCGGCATACAGGGACGGCGCCATCTGCGACAGGGCCAGTCCGGCGGCCCCCAGACAGCTTTGCTTCATAAAGGTTCGTCGATTCATACTCATCGATCTCTCCTGTGTTAATGTGTGATTCCTGTTACAAACGAAAATCCTGACATTCCGGGTCCGGCAGACTGCATTCTATCCATTCCTGGGCAAAATAAAAGAAATCTTCCAGGTTGACCTGGCAGTCGAGATTGAAATCCGCGGGATTGAATCCCCACGCCCCGCAGTCATTCTCGGCAATCTGCACCGGCAGCTCCGGAATGATAGACCCGGCATAAGGCGACTCTGCGTCCGCACTCACCGCAAAAGCCAGCGTCGTATCATGCACGGCCCGTTCCATGTCGTTGTCATCAATGGCTGTAATCGTAATGGCCTGGGCTGCCTGCCAGTTGTCGGCGGTGAAGACAAGCTGGGCGGGATTGACCGTAACCTGGTCCGGGTCCAGCGCATCAACCACCGCCATCGTCACCGGATACGCCAACGGGCTCGATGACAAAGACACCAGCACCTGATCCGCAGCGCCGCCTTCACGAGCCATCGTTTTCCCATCCGTCTGGGCAACGGTAATCCGTGCAGACTGCACACTGGAGGTCTCAATGCTCAGATTATCAAAAACAACAACATTTGACGCCCGCCCCGACAAACCGATATAATTGGCATTGGCATCACTCCAGGTAATACTTTGCGTATCACACTGCGTGCCGTTAAAGTAAACCATCACAGTCACAGCGCTTCCGGCATTAAAATCAGAACATGAAAAAACCGCCTTCAGAGTCCCCGAAACCGCCCCCACATTAACGGTATTCAACAGCGTTCCCCGGCTCCAGACCCGCACGCTGTTATCCATCGTCAGGTCCACAAAAAAATCACATACCCCCGCCGCACTTCCGCCGCCGCGCAGCGTCGTCGGGTGATCGGTTATATCCTTTGCCGCTGCCGCTTCGGCCTCGGTCATCCCGACACCGAATCCGGCAAACCGGTTGGCCAGATCGGTCGCGGCACTGCTGATTTGAACCACATCCACCGACACGGAAAACCCGCCGGCAGATAAAATCGCTGTATCAATAAAATTATGCCCCAAATACATATTCGCCATTCCGGGGCCATACGCTACATTCAGTTGGCTGGACGCAATCTGAATGGACGTCGCCGCACCAGACCCTTCATAGGATTCCTGATAGACCAGCGGCGCCAGCGTTCCACCCATGCCGGCAGAAGACGCATCCGCATCCGTACTGTCAGGCCGGTTATAGGTATCGCCAAAAAGCACCTCGCCGGATGTCGCGCCGGTCAGCAGCGCCATACAGCATACACATACATAAAGCATCTGTTTCATTTGAACTCCATAAAGCAACAAAAAGCGGAAGACCCGACATCAGCCTTCCGCTTCGAAACTGTTTGCATATCTATTGGCAATCCGCCTCTGGATACAAGCCGCAATTGAGCCAGTCACCCGCGAAAGCCGCAAAGTCCATCAGGTCAACCCGGCAGTCCGGCTGGTCGCCATTCGCCCCGCCGCCGGCAACGTCAAACACAAGACCCACATTGCCCGGATTCAGACACAGCGGGATTTCCGTAACATCATAGTAAAGATCGGCAACACCAAATTTGTCCTTGGCGTAGTTGTAAATCCGTACATCATCCATCACCCCATTGAACGGAGAGCTCAGCGTACCTGCGGTGCTGCGGCCCAGGGCGCCGACATACATCGGAACCGCAAACTGGGTAATCGGATTGGCCGGGCTCCGGGTGATGGCCGGTGTGCCGTTGAAGTAGATAATGCGGCCGCCGGAACTGGCGGTCACGGCAACATGCGTCCATTCGCCAACCGGCAGGTTGCCCGCGATCAGGTCCGTGCCGCCGGGCGAGCCGATCTGCACATTGCCGTTATCCTGGCGAATTTCAATGTAGAAGTTGCCGTTGGTCGGATCCATGCGGTTGCTGACGATACCCTGCCAGGCGCCGTTGGGACCGGCCCATTTGACCCACGCTGAAACCGTAATCTGGCTGGTATAGGCCGCAGCCGCCCAGTCGCCCGAATCGGCCACAGACAGCGGGACAACGGTCGTATCGAGTGCATCCCCGGTTTCGGCCGGATCCGCACCGGGCACAAAAGACCCGGCAGTCGGCAGCAGGTTCGGTTCGGCATGGTGGCCTTCCCCGCTGCTGTCAAGATAAACACCTCCGACAAAGTCCGCCGCATTCATCGTCCAGTGAGCTACCACGCGTTTGACACCGAGGGTGACAACATTGGACACAACGGTTCCTCCGGTATTCACCAGTTTGCAGTAGTAATACCCTTCATTGGCTGTCTGGGCATTCGGGATGGATAAAACCTGGCTTTGTCCCACCAGCGTGTCATCGGCGGGGGTATCAACCGCGTTATCGCCGGATTGATGCCATGCATACGTCAGAGGTGAGATGCTCGTTACGGCAATCGAAAATTCCGCCGTCTGGCCGGGTTCAACCAGCTGATTGACTGGCTGGGTGTCGATAATCGGAACGGATTTGATCGTTTCAAACTTCCACACAAATCCCTGAATGGTATTGGGTTCCGTCGGCCCGGATGGAATGCCGTTAATCAGGACACTTTCATCCACTCGCCAGTAGAATATCTTGTCCGTATCCGCAGCATCAATGGCCGCCGGATCATGCGTCACAGGATCGGCGCTGTCAGCCACCGTAACCGGTGCCACATTGACAAAATTCGGTTCGTTTTCAGCAATGTAGAGATAATACCTGGTGATGGCGGCATTGAAATTGCCCGCGGCATCTTTGCCCTTGGCCCACTGCAGTACCACCGTGGCCGGCTCTACGCCGAGTGTGCCATTGGCCGGGACTGGCGCGCCGGCTTTTTCACTGTAGAGCGTGGCGATTGAAAGATTGTCCAGAAATACCCCCGCCGCCGCGGTTCTTCCGCTGATGCCCAGATAATTACCGGCGGTGTGATCCCAGGTAAAGGACTGTGTACTTTTTCTGATGCCGTTAAAATAGACCTCTGCGTAAACGGTGCTGCCCGCATTGAAATCAGCGACATAAAAATCGGCCCGGATTGTCCCGACTGCCGACCCGACATTAATCGTTTCCAGCAGGGCGCCTTTGCTCCATATCCGCAGATTCTGGTCCAGAGCCAGATCGACATAAAAATCGGACACGCCAATGCCCTGATTGGCCCGCGCCAGGTTGGGACGGAAAGGAGCCGCCGAATCAAAGCTGTCCCTGGCCGCCAGGGCCTCGTCCCGCGTATGCCCGACACCGAACCCGCCGAAACGATTGCCTGTATCGTCTGCGGTGGTAATGCCGGTCACATCCATCGACACCGAAAAGCCGCCCGCGGCCAGTATCGACGCATCGATCAGGTTGTAATCGAGGAACAAACTGCTCATGCCGACTCCCATCGCCACATTGAGCTGATTGTTCATTATCTGGATGGACGTCGCCGCACCGGAGCCTTCAAACGCCTCCACATAAACCATGGGTGCCAGAGTTCCGCCCATGCCGGCTGACGAAGCATCAATATCGGTACTGTTGGCCCGATCAAAGCTGTCACTGAATAAAACGCTGCCCGTGTAGCCGGCACCCGCCAGTCCCGCCGCACAGAAAACCATTGAAAGAATCATGAGTTTCTTCATACGTAATCCTCCAGAAAAATGTTAAAGTTTCGTTTCCACATAACGTATTCTGCAGCAGCCCGCGATTAGTGCTGAGTCGCCGCCCGATACAGATTCATAATCTCTTTATCCGACAAATCCCTGCTGAAAAACAGTACCTCCGAAATCGCCCCGGACAACCCCGGCGCCAGTCCCTCAAACGGCAGTCCAAACTGCAGCTCATTATATTTCTCCAGCCGTGTGCCCTGCTTATCCGGCGACTGCGCCGCAAGCCTGCCGTTGATATACAGCATTTTCTGCTTTTGAAGGGCATGAGTGATCACAATAAAATACCATGTATCCGCCTCCAGAGCGATCTGGCTGACAATCGGCTTGACCTTGCGCTGCGGGGCGGTATTCTCCGGATAATACGCCGTGTGCTCGAGTTGTCGTTTCTCATTGATCCACAGCACCCGATAATAGCCCCCTGACTCGGTCCCGTCGTCGGCAATCCGCCCGACCACTTTATTCGACCAGATAATCTGGCTTTGAATCGTATCCAGACGCACCCACCCCGCCACCGTATAGTCGCCCTTATCCAGGCTGGCCACCGGGTACACATTACCCACCGTATACCCCGACACGCCGTCCAGTTTCATCGCAGTGCCCGGCTTATCCTGCCCCAACTGCGGGCCCGACACCACCGACACCCCCGGACTCAGCGTCATCGCAAGCCCCGGCTTGCTGGTCATCTCGCAGAACGTGCGAACGTCGTTATTCTTGAAATGAAAATACAGCATCGGCTCCAGTTCCATTGCAGCCGCTTCAAACGCCGATGGAATCCGGTAAGCAAACTGATTGACCGCCGCCGGAATCGTCACCAGAGTCTGTCCCGACACACTCCCGGCCTGGTCAGCCAACAATCGCAGCGCCTTCTCGAACACACGCACATTCGACCCCAGCCGCATCTCCACCTGCCCCTTGAGCACATGGGCCTCGGTCGCGGCAAACCGATCCACCATGACGCCAAACTGCGTCCCGTAATCCACCACCGTTGCCGACGGCGTCCGCACCGTAAATCCAATTGCCGTCTTCGGCACATCCGCCGTCACCTTGCCCTGCACCAGAAACATCTGATTATTTTCTTCCAGACGAATCTCCGCAGGTGCCTCCACCAGCACCACCGGCCCTTCATCCATCTGAATTTCAACCATCCCCTTGTCCAGCTTGATCGTCTCATTGCCCAGGCACTGCCCGCGATACAGCCGCCCGCCGGATTCCTGCGATGCCTGATACACCTCGGTAATCTGACCGTAGGACATATCCCGCACCGGCGCAAACCGCACAAAGACAATTACCAGCAGCACCGCCGCCACAGCCAGAATCGACAAGACCAGCGACACCTTTCGATCCGCACGCGAAACACTCGGCTGCAGCGGTTCCGCTGCAGTCTGAACCGCCGGCTTTGCAATCTCCAC
>JAFGQP010000141.1 GCA_016935635.1 Sedimentisphaerales bacterium | reverse complement strand
GTGTATTGTGAAAAGCCGGTCACGCACTGGCGGCAGTTTGAGATTACCAAAAAGCTGACGGAGGTGGTCGCAGCCAGTGACCGGGTGATTCAGGTGGGCACGCAGGCGATGAGCGATCCGGTCTGGCGGCAGATGAAAAAGCTGGTGAAGGACGGGCTGATTGGCCAGCCGCTGTATGCGGAGACGGGCTTTTTCCGGACTGGCGACTGGGGCGAACGCGGGATGCCGGTGGATGATCCCAATGCCAAGGCCGGGCCGGACCTGGACTGGGAGGCGTTTCTGGGCGATGCCCCCAAATGCGAGTTCAATGTGGATCGCTATTTCCGGTGGAGGCTGTTTATGGATTATGCGGGCGGGCCGGTGACAGACCTGTATCCGCACAGCCTGACGCAGGTGATCGATATCATGGGTGTCGGCTTCCCGGAAAGCGTTGCGGCGCTGGGCGGCACGCATCGACATCCCTACGAGCTGCGCGATGTGCCGGATACGTTCTCGCTGATTGCCCAGTATCCCGAGAAAGCGACGATAGTCGTGATGGGCACGCAGGGAAATGATTATAACGCCGGGCCAGGTCGCGGTGCCGGGCAGCGGTGTCCGGTCATTCGCGGCTGGGATGGTTCGCTGGTGATTCGTGACAACAAGGAAATCGAGTTTATCCCGATTCGGGAAAAAGGCGCCAAGGCCCCGCAGCGGATCGCCATCGAAGGCGGCGAGGACAACGTGGCCCACTGGCGGAATCTGATTGAATGCAGCAAGACGCACAACAAGCAGACCTTCAGCCCCATGGACCTGGCCTTCCGGACGCAGACGGTCCTGCAGATGGCGATGCAGTCGTTTTTGACGCGAAAGACGATTGGATTTGACGTGCAATCGAAGACAATGAAGGTATAATATGCCCAACGGGCATGCTTAGGCCGCGAGCAAACGAAGCACGTGGTGAATGCCCCGATGCATAGCCGCGGCGAAACGGAAGATGGCAGGTATATTCTGTATTGTACACGGCAATGATTTGACAGAAAGCGGGGCATGAGGATGCCGGATAAAGAGACGCTGTATCAGCAGCGATTGAAACGCTATACGACGGCGCTGCGCAAAGGCAAGCCGGACTGTGTGCCGATTCGCCCGTTCGTGGCCGAGTTCACCGCCAAATATGCGGGCATGACCTGTCAGGAAGTCAGTTACGACTATCGCAAGGCCTTTGAGGCGGCGCTGAAGTGTGCGGCGGACTTCGACTGGGATGCGGTGGCGGCCAGCATGGTGTATGTTTGGACGGGGCTGACCCATGCAGTGGGGCTCAAATACTACGGCGTGCCGGGGATTGATGTCCCTGCTGATACGGGATTTCAGTATCGCGAACCGCCGGAGGAAAAGGCTTTCATGCGGGCCGATGAGTATGAACAGCTTATCGCCGATCCGACGGGGTTTTTGTTTAATGTCTGGCTGCCGCGGGTCTCGGGGGATGTGTGTGCCGTGGGGCAGCCGGTGACTTTTCGCAATAATCTGTCATTCCTCAAGGGCGGCATGGCGATGATGAGTTATTTTCATGCCTTTGGGCCGCAGATCGAACGGTTGCGCCGGGAATGCGGGACCGTGTCGGCGATTGCCGGGATTCTCAAGGCGCCGTTTGACATCCTGGCTGATAAATTCCGGGGATACATGGGACTGGCGATGGATTTATACGAGCGCCCAAAGGAGGTTCTGCGTGCCTGCCAGGCCCTGATGCCTCATTTGCTGCATGTGGCGATGTCCAGTGCGGACCCGGCCCGACAGGTACCGATCGGCTTCTGGATGCACCGCGGGTGTGTGCCGTTCATCAGCCACCAACAGTTTAACACCCTTTACTGGCCGACACTCAAGCCGATTATCGAGGAACTCTGGCGGCATGGACATCAGACGATGTTCTATGCCGAGGGCCGCTGGCTGGCTCATCTGGACGCCTTTCTGGAACTGCCCGAACAGAGTATTGTCTTTCATGTGGACCAGGACGATGTGTTTGCAGTGCATAAAAAAATCGGACACAAGTTCTGCATCTCCGGCGGGATCCCAAATTATCTGCTGGCTTATGAAAGTCCGCAGGCTGTACGGGATTTCTGCAGGCGGGTGATTGACGAAGTCGCCGTCGATGGCGGATATATCTGCGATGCCAGCGCCATCATGCAGAATGAGATATCAATCGAAAATATTCGGGCCATGACGGATTTTGTACGCGACTATGGGCAGTATTAGCGTGGAAAGGATGAACCCGATGGAAGAAATGAAACAGCCGACGCCAAAACCGGGTGTGTGTATTCCGTGGGAAGAAAAGAAAAAAGAACTGCCGCCGATCCAGGGCGACCCGGCCCAGTTCCAGCAGGTCTGGGAAGAGGTGGACGGGATGGCTTATACCTATGTCTGGCACCTGCTGGTGTCCTTCTAAAAGATAGTGCTGGAAGCTGGCGGCTGGAAGCTCTTTAGCCGCAACGAAGCGGGAAATTTCAAGTAAGATCAGCATAAACCCTTTTTTTAGGAGACTGAACGATGGATAACAAAATGGCATGTATCAATCGTCGTGACTTTCTGGTCGGTGCGGGGATTCTGGCTTCGGGGGCAGGGGTGCTGCGTGCTGCGTATGTGCAGTCCGGCCCCAAAATCAAACTGGGGCTGATTGGCTGCGGGGGACGCGGCGCCTGGATTACGCATTTATTCCTCAAGCATGGCGGCTATGAGCTTGCCGCGGTGGCGGATTACTTTCAGGACAAAGTCGATGCCATCGGCGATAAATTGAAAGTGCCGGCCAATCGGCGGTTTACCACGTTATCCGGTTATAAAAAGCTGCTGGAATGCACGGACGTGGATGCGGTCGTGATTCAGTCGCCGCCGTATTTTCATCCCGAGCAGGCCCAGGCAGCGGTCGATGCGGGCAAGCATGTCTATCTGGCCAAGCCGATCGCAGTCGATGTGCCGGGGTGCCTGACAATTGAGGTCAGCGGCAAGGCGGCAACCGCCAAAAAACGCTGCTTTCTGGTCGATTTTCAGACGCGGGCCAACGCGCATTATATTGAGGCGATTCGCCGCGTGCATGAGGGGGCGATTGGGGATTATGTCTTTGGCGATGCGATCACGCATACCTCGCAGTTGGGGACTCAGGCCGAACCGGGGACGCCCGAGGCAAGGCTTCGCAACTGGGTCTTTGATAAAGTTCTGTCCGGAGACATCATCACCGAGCAGCAGATTCATACACTGGATGTGATGAGCTGGGTGATGAATACGACACCGCTGTGTGCTACCGGCACCGGCGGACGCAAGGTGCGGACCCACGTTGGGGACTGCTGGGATTACTTTACCGTGCTGTATGAATATCCCAACCAGGTGGGTGTTCCCTACAGCGGGCGGCAGTTTAATGCCCAGGAGACCCGGCCGGATGGCTACTGGTTCCGAATTCATGGCACCAAGGGAGTGCTGGAAACCACGTATGGCGGTCAGGTGCTGCTCCGCAGCAAGAACTTATACAAGGGACAGACCGACCAGATCTACCAGGAAGGCGCCGAAAACAACATCGCTGCCTTTCATAAGCAGATTACCGAAAACCGGTTTGAAAACACAACCGTGGCTCCCAGTGTCCAGAGTAATCTGGTGACCATTCTGGGCCGGACGGCAGCCTATCGGAATGCCCGCATTGGCTGGCAGGAATTGCTCAACGGCAGGGAAAAGCTGGTCTTTGATGCTGACGGGCTTAAACCGTAACGCCGGCATAGTGCTTCATTTATCCATTTTTTTCACATCTGATATGAGGGCGGGGAGATGCCTTTTTGTGTCTGTTTTAACATGTATAGACAACATGCCGATTTGAATTCATAATTATTCTGACCAGGACAGAAGGGTATTCTCAGGGGATTGCAGAAGCAAAAAATATAAAAAAATATGATGTAAATTACAGATAAAAAAAATCAAATAAATAGATTATTGGAAATATTATAAGTATTTGATATATAGATAGTTATAAATCCAATGACGGATTCATGCAAGCCGCTTTCCGCCAGTGCGGCAGGCCGTACATCCATAAAAAACATTAAATCCAGGAAAATCGTTTGACGATAGGTTATTGTTTGAGTATACTTGTATATACAAGTATTGAACAACCTAAAGTGAGAGCGTACGATGAGTCCAATAAAAGAGATCCAATCGGCCGGCTTGAAATGGCAGCGGGTTAAAAAATACATCCTTTCCGAGGTTGCAGCCGGCAGATATGCCCCGGGCGACTCCCTTCCCAGCGAAAAATACCTTTGCGAACAGATCGGCGTGGCCCGCAATACCGTCCGGCAGGCCTTTGAAGAACTCGAGCGAGAAGGCTATATCTATCGTGTTCATGGAAAGGGGACGTTTTTGTCGCAGACCGATCGCAGCAAGACGCCCACAAAGGCGCGTATCGTCGGGCTGGTGGTGCCGTGGATTCACGGCCATTTGTACCCGGTGCTGGTGCGGGGATTTGATGATGAGCTGTCCACACGGAATTACCAGACCCTGATTTGTCAGACCAATAATGATGTCGGCAAGCAGGGCAATATTATCTTGCAGCTGCTGTATGGCCAGGTGGATTCGGTGGCAGTAGTTCCTCCGACAACGCAGGACACGCCGGCGTTTCAAATCGAAAGCCTGGTTAAAGCAGGCGTTCCGGTGGTGGCTTGTCACCGTCCGATCCCGGGGGTCAAGATTCCGACAGTGACCTGGAATCGTGAAAATGTCGGGCGTCTGGCGGGACGGCTGTTTCTGGAAAAAGGACATCAACACATTGGCTATTTCAGTACCGGACGGTATATGATGACTGAAGCACACATCCGGGGTCTGCGGCGGGAAGTCGAGGCAGCGGGGCTGGAACTGCCGGAGTCGCATATTGTCACGGTACAGGAGGCCCGGACGCCGGAAAGCACAGCCGAGACCGAGAATCTCAAAAAGCAGAAAGTGATGGAACTGCTGCAGTCGGCCGGGCGTCCGACGGCGATTCTATGCAATGATGATTTGGGGGCCGAGGTGGTTTGTTTTGTGGCCCAGCGGATGGGACTTCGTGTTCCGGAGGATTTGTCGGTGGTCGGATTCGGCAACAGTCAGCGGGATACGGTCTTTCGGCAGGCCATTACCTCGGTGGTGGTGGATGAATACCAGCTTGGCCGGACGGCGTCGCATATCCTCAGTGAAATCAAAGCCGGCAAGCGCCCCATCGATGACAATGAAACCATTATCTTTGACGTGAGCATGTATCCGGGTTCCACCGTGTGTGAACCTTCAGTTTAGATATAATAGCCAGTCAGGCAGGAGATTATGGAGATGAGCAGGTATTCAAAATTCAGAGGATTTACGCTGATTGAATTACTGGTCGTGATTGCAATCATTGCAATGCTGTTGGCGGTGCTGGTTCCGGCCCTGCGGCGAGCCAAGCAGCAGGCCCGGATTTTGATGTGTGCGACGCATCAGAAAGGCATTGTGGAGTCGGTTCAGAGTTTTTCGGCCGAACACAACAGTACACTGCCCCCCACGATACAGGGCCAGGCCGACCCATCCGACCCCAGGACGGCCGTTTACTGGACGATTCCCAATCGTCTTAAATATTATTATAAAACCCCGGCGGCGCTGAACGGTGGTTCGGTTATTCACATTCTGGGGGACTACATGAGCGTGCCGAAAATCTGGAATTGCCCCCTGTCCAGCGGAGATGTGGAATGGCAGGAAGAGTATCTTTCGCAGTATAAGGACGAACGTGTATTCATGATGGACAGTTCCTATCTGCTGCTGTGGAATTACCTGGGATGGAAAAAGCAGACAGGCTTCAATCCGGTAGGCGGCAGTCACACGCTGATGGTGACGGATGCCTTCTTGAAGACGGACTCTTATAACCGGCAGAACGGGGATTATATGGCGTCCCATCCGTTCAAAAGCTCAACCAGCTGCGATTTTCTCAATATGTACAACATTCAGGAAGGCAATACGACACTGGCGGCCAAGTACTATATGGGGTTTTCGACTGAAACGCCCGAGATGCAGCTGAATTCGGCTTATCTGGACGGGCATGTTGAGACCCTGTCCACCCGGGAAGATTACTGCAACCTGAGCGATCTGGGAGGCAGTACGCTGTATTTCATGCCTCAGCGGGGCAAATGGAGATAATTACGGCACAACAAAAGCGTGCATCGATATTCAGGTATTCATTTTCTGTGCGGTACAAATTAACCTTTATGTGGAGGATATAGTATGAAGCGGATGACAAAGAGTGCGGCTGTGCTGGTGTGTCTGAGCCTGGTCTGCACGGTTCATGCGGCGGTTATTGTCAACTGGGAATTCAATGACAAGGCGCCGGGGCAGGCCTGCGTGCTGGGTGAACGCCTCATCGACAGCAGCGGCAACGGCAGGGATTTGTATGCCGGCACCGGCACGGATCTGCCGGAGTACTGGGAGTCCAATCCTGTCTACGGCACAGGGTCGGCAATCAATCTGGGCACGGGCACCGATGAAATGGTCTTTGATGCCGGGTATGAGTTTGGCGATGGGGGACCGGCTGCGGGCTCTGCGATTGTAATTGGCGGGGCAGACAGTTTTACGCTGGAAGCCATGGTCCGGCTGCCCACGACCAATACCTCGTCGTCCAATTATCATTCGATAGTCCAGACGCCGGTGGAATCGAACAAAGAAATATTCCTGAGAATCAAAAACAATGGGAATATTGAATGGGTTCTGGATGATGGACCGGCCCGGATGTCAATGACCGCCGCGGTCAATCTGCATGATGCAAAGTGGCATCATATCGCAGCGATCCGCGATTATGCCGCGGGGATGGCTTATCTTTATGTGGATTATGTCGAGGTCGCATCCAAGATCGATCCGACAACGGCGGATTTGACCCTTGCGACACAGGATTGGTATATCGGGTCGTTCTTTAATAGCAGCACCCGGGAATTTAAAGGCAGCATTGATTTTTTACGGATAACCGAAGGGGTCTTGGAGCCGGACATGTTCGTCCAGCCGCGCATTCTGGCTGCGGAAGACCCGAATCTGCCGGATATGACCATCGGAATCGAGCCGCCGTCGATGAATTTAGTATGGACGCCTGCGGCCGAACCCAACGTGGTCATTAGTTCGCAGACGGTGGAAGTGGCCTCCGATGCGGCATTTGAGAATATCCTGAATACATTTAACCTGGGCGGGGCTGACCGGCAGGTCACGCTGAATCCGATAGCACATAACCGGCTTTACTACTGGCGTGTCAATACCGTCGGTACACAGGACGGCGCGGTGTTCAATAACACCGGTCTGACCTGGCGTTTCCAGACGGCCGATGCCGATACGGTCAATGCCGGTTACTGGGCCTTTGATGATCAGACACCGGGGACGGTGATCAATGACGGCGACAAACTTGTTGATTCCAGTGCCAATCAGCGCCACCTGCTCGTGTCGCAGCGGGCCGAGACCACCAATGCCTCGTATGGTCTGCCCTGCTATAATTATGGTGAAGGGGCCAGTCTGGTCAATCCGGCCAGCGTATTTGGCGTCTTGCAGCCGGGGTATGATTTCGGCGGCGGCATCCTTGCCGGTACCGGGCCTGTCATTCCGGCCGACAACGGCAGCCTGACTATTGAAGCGGTCGTCAGACCCGAGACGCGCACCGACGGCGGACACAATACCGTCTTTGCGTATCAGTCCAGCTCGCAGGATGATTACTGGTACGGGACAGATAAAACACCGGCCTATTATTTCCGCGTCAACAATGACGGCAAGGTAAGATTCACCTTTACGAATTTCAAAGCCAGCAGGACAGTGACCGGCACGACCGATACACGCGGCGGATGGCATCATATTGCCGGCGTACGTGATACAGCTGCGGCCAGGCTTAAGGTGTATGTGGACGGAGTGCTCGAACTCGAGACAGAAGATACGACCCTTGACGGCAAAGACAGCATTCCTGGCGGTCTTGCGGCGATCGGCAATTTCTACAACTGGGCCAGCGGGACGCGGACCTTCAACGGCACGATTGATTTTGTCCGGATGACGCGCTCGGCGCTGACGCCGGAGCAGTTTGTCCAGCGGTTTGAGCTTCCAACCAACCCCAATCCGGCCGATGGGGCCACGGCGGTCCCGGCAACTTACACCCTGACCTGGACGCCGATTCCGGATGCGGTGATTATCTCGGAAACCGTGGTGATTGCGACCGATCCGATTATGAGTCAGGTTGTAAAAACCCTGCCCGCTGCAAATGGCAATGTACAGGTCAGCGGTCTGGAAAACTCTACGGTATATTACTGGCGTGTCGATACCGAAGGGACGGATGACAAGGGTGCATTCAGCCGGAAAGGAATCGTCTGGTCGTACCGGACCCCGATTTGCGTACTGAAGGTTACCGACGGCGACCTGGACGGCAACTGCATCATTGATTTGGGGGACTTTACCATCATGGCAGGCAACTGGCTTGCTTCGGAATACGAATAACAGTGCACAATGTTTCATCAACAGGCGAAGGCTCGGCTTTCGCCTGTTGATTTTGTAATGCAGCAAGATGGAATAAAACAATGACGCGATCCTTCATAAAGATGCTGTCAACTGCGGTACTGCTGGCCGGGGTGCTGGTCTGCGCGGCCGGCGCCGAAACCTGGCAGCAGAATACGCCTTTTTATCAGGGCTGCGAGGGGTATCATACCTTTCGGATCCCCTCCCTGATTACCGCCGCTGACGGCACAGTGCTGGCGTTTGCCGAGGGACGAAAAAACAGTTCCAGCGATACGGGCGATATCGACCTGGTATTGCGCCGCAGTCTTGATGACGGCAGGACCTGGCAGCCGATGCAGATGGTCTGGAACGACGGACAGAACACCTGCGGCAATCCGACGCCGGTGGTGGATCGCTCCAGCGGACGAATCTGGCTGTTCATGACCCACAACCTCGGACAGGATTCGCAAAGCGAAATTTCAGCCGCAACCAGCGACGGCGTCCGCACCATCTGGTCGTGTTTCAGTGATGATCAGGGCCTGACCTGGTCGACGCCAGTGAATCGGTTCAGCGAGGTCCAGTCTCCCGCAACCCGCTGGGATGCCACCGGACCGGGAAACGGCATACAAATCGAGTATGGCAGTCATGCCGGACGGCTGGTCATTCCCGCCCACAACCGCAACATCCAAAGCGATGACCACGGTCAGAGCTGGGTTGAAAGCGCCTGTCTGCCGGAGCGGACCGGCGAAGGGGCGGTGGTGGAACTCCATGACGGCGTCCTGTTCCGCAATGACCGCGCCACAGGCAGCCGAACTTCGGTCAATCGCAGGATTATCAGCACCAGTTACGGCCAGGGTTCTTCCTGGACGGCGATGGAGGCTCATCCGGAACTGGTCTGCCCGATCTGCCAGGCCAGTACGGTGTCGTATGTCACCCGGCAGGGACAGCGGTGGATTCTGTTTTCCAATCCGGCAGCGACAACCCGCGTGAAAATGACGGTCAAGGTCAGTCATAACAACGCAGTCAGCTGGCCGGTGGCCAAGCTGATTTATAAAAATAATGCCGCCTATTCGTCGCTGGCCTGTCTGGCCGACGGCACGGTAGGCTTATTGTATGAAAATGGTGACGGCTGGCCGTACCATCGCATCTCGTATGCCCGGTTTTCCATGGACTGGCTGCATGATGCGACGGTGTTTTTCTGGGATTTTGAAGCCTGTCAGCCCGGCCAGATCATTCCGGAGGGAACGACCGTCCAGGACACCCGCGGGTATGCCCTGCACGGCACTGCCAATAAAGCATTGACGGTGGTCCACGGCAGCCCGATGTATCTGGGAGGCTCGGCGGTCCATTTCGACGGCAGCGGCCAGAATCTGCGCATCAGCGATTCGGTATCCAGTGACATACTGGATTTTGATGCGGACGAGAGTTTTCTGATTCGCGTGGTATGTCGAACCCAGGCCCATGGCAGTGAAGATGCGGGAGCCTCGGGGGCGCTGGCGGCCAAAGATGTCGGAACCGCCAAGCCTTCCTGGTGGCTGCGGGTTCAGGGCGGCAAGCTGCTGTTTTTTGTGGATGATGGAAAGACCAGTTCGTCGGTAACCAGCAGTACCCAGGTCAACGACGGCGACTGGCACGAAGTTCTCGCCGTTCGGAATGCCTCGTTGCGGCAATTGCAGCTCTATGTGGATGGACACCTGTGCGGACAGCATCAGGACAAAACCATCGGCAGTTTTGCCAACGCCAGTGATGTGGTCGTGGGCAGCTTCAATGCAGGCACGCGGTCATTTATCGGCGATATCGACCGGGTGCAGATTGTCCGGGGCCTGTTGTCGGATGTGGTCCTGCTGCAGCAGGGTGATTTAGACGGGGATTTCAAGGTCGATGCCCGGGATCTGATTATCCTGCTTTCCAACTGGATTGTTTTGCATTAAGATTAGTTTATCGTACACGATGGTTGTCTCAAACGACCTTTACGGCCGCTGAGCAATAAAATAACAGAATCGATTGAAAAAGGAACACTATGCATCTTGAAGGTTTGATCGCGGCGCCGTTTACGGCCATGAAAGCGGATCGCAGTATAAATCTGGACATGATCGAAAAACAGGCGGCGTTCTATGCCGCCAATGGCGTGGCCGGCGTGTTTGTCTGCGGTACGACCGGCGAGGGATTGCTGCTGACGGTCCAGGAACGTCTGGATATTGCCGATGTCTGGTGTCAAGTCGCCCTTGGCACACTGAAGGTGATTGTGCATGTCGGCGAAAACAGCGTCGATGCCTGTTGTCAGATGGCCGCCCGGGCCCAGCGGGCCGGAGCGTATGCAGTGGGGGCGATGGCGCCGAATTTCTTCCGTCCGGCGACTGTGGAGGTCCTCGTTGACTATTGTGCTGAAATTGCCGCCAGTGCCCCGAAATTGCCCTTTTACTATTATCACATGCCGTCGATGACCGGGGTAAATTTTGCCATGATTGATTTTCTGAAGAAGGCCTCCGGCCGTATCCCGAACCTGGCGGGGATCAAATACACCTACGAGGACATGATGGATTATCAGTTGTGCCGGGTGTTCGAGGACGGACGATACGACATCCTGTTTGGCCGGGATGAAATGCTGCTGTGCGGGCTGGTCCTCGGGACTCGGGGCGCTGTCGGCAGCACGTACAACTTCGCCGCACCGCTGTATTGCCGGCTGATCGATGAATTCCGCAAGGAGCATCTGGACAAGGCGCGCCAATACCAGCTCCTGTCGATGCAGATGATCAAAATCCTGGCTACGATTGGATGCCCGTTCCTGTCGGCCAGCAAGGCTCTGATGAAGTATCTGGGGGTGGATTGCGGTCCGGTCCGGCTGCCGCTGACGGATATTTCCGCGGCTCAGTTTGACAGCATGATTGCCCGGCTGGAACAGATCGGCTTGAGTGACTTTTGCAGCCGACAGCCTGCACCGGTTCAATCCGACGTAAAGCGATACAGCCCTGTAAGCGGAGTCCGCCCCTGAGCAGCATCAAATTCAATGGATGAAATGAATTGTAACCGAAGACATCTGATGGGCCTGTCCGTTGCTGCCGCAGGAGCCGCCATTTTCCACAGTACGGATAGCAGTGCGCGCGATCGTATGGAGCCGGGAACACTGGATTTTTCTCGCAGTGTGCCTGTCACAGACGGGTATGATGTGGCTGTCTGCGGCGGCGGGCCGTCCGGGATTGCCGCTGCCGTCAGCGCTTCCTGCATGGGACTCAAAGTCCTGCTCATGGATTCTAACGCTCAGTTGGGCGGCACCTGCACCTCGGGTCTTGTATCCCATTGGCTGGGCGGCAGAGATATGAGCTGCACAACGTGGGTCGTTGGGGGACTTTTTAAGGCCTTCTCCGATGAAGCTGCCCGGCGCGGCTGCGCATTGATTCCCGGCCCCGTCACCGACAAGAAATATCAGCCGCATGGCTGGATCAAGTCCCTGCTGCATGGCATCCCGATTGAACCCTATGGCATGGCGCGTTTTCTGGATGAGAAGGTCTGTCAGGCGGGGGTGGATTTGCTGCTGAATACGCAATTCGTGGATGTCCTTCTGGATCGGAATCATATTACCCATAGTATTATCTTCAACAAAAGCGGTCTTTCGGCCGTGCCCGTCAGAGCGGTCGTCGATGCCACCGGGGATGGAGATGTTGCCGCCCGCAGCGGTTGTGATTGCATTACAGGCCGTGAAGAAGACGGGGTACAGGCCTCAGTGACCCTCGAATTCCATGTGGACCAGGTCGCTCAGGATGCACTGGCCGGCTATATTGAAGACAACAACTGTCCGCGTTTTAAGGAACAAATTGCCCTGTGGTCACAACAGGGTACATGGAAGGCCGCTTCCACATTCCTGATAACCGTTCAATTGACCGAAAAAGGCGTCATGATGGTCAACACACCCCGCATCGATGGCGTTGATGCAACCGATGGCCGTTCGATTACCCGGGGACTGCTTCAGTGCCGCAAAGAAATACAGGATTTATTTGAATCGCTCAGAAAAAATGTCCCGGGCTTTGAACAGGCCCGCATCAAGGCCGTTGCTCCCATGCTGGGGGTGCGTGAGAGCCGGCGAATTCGGGGAAACTACCAGTTTACTGTGGCCGAACTGGAATCGGGCAGGGAATGTCAGGATGTGGTGGGTTTTTCATCTTATGGATGGGATTTGCCCCATTCGATTAATCCATCCAGGAGGCCGACTTATGGCAAATCCAAAAAAAAATTGACTCCAATCCCTTACAGGATTATGCTTCCAAGACCGGTCCGGAATCTGATCTGCCCCGGCCGCATGGTCAGTGTCGAACGTGTCCTGCTGGGACCGCTTCGCGTGATGGCGTCTTGTTTCGCCATGGGCCAGGCCGCCGGAACCGCTGCGGCACAGGTTGTGGCCGACAAAACATCCTTCGACCGGATTGACATTCAGCAGCTTCGTCAGGATTTAAGGGGTCAGGGCGCCATCGTGGATAGTGACGCCATCTGAAATGATGCCTCGCCGAAAGGATGTGGCATGAACAGGATTGAGAGAACAGGAAAGGCTGTTATGAGACTGCATATTTCATTTCTTGCTGTGTTAATCATGTCCGGTTTTGGATGTGCGGGCCAGCCCCGGCCGGTCGTCTTTCAGGATATATTTGTCGGCGGACAGGGCGGCTATGACACCTATCGCATCCCCTCAATTATCACCACGCACAAAGGCACCGTTCTGGTCTTCTGCGAAGGTCGAAAAAATAACAGCAGAGACGCCGGCGATATCGATATGATGATGCGACGTTCCACGGACGGCGGGAAAACCTTTGCCGCCCAGTCGGTGATCTGGGATGATGCGGACAATACCTGCGGCAATCCCTGCGTGGTGCAGGACCGCCAAACCGGAATCCTGTGGCTGTTTGCCACGTGGAATCTCGGCGCCGATGTCGAACACAGGATTGATTCAGGGCAAAGCAAAGACACGCGGCGGGTCTTCATTCTCAAATCATCGGATGACGGCCAGACCTGGTCCAGGCCGCAGGAAATCACCGCCGCTGTCAAGCCCAAAGACTGGCGCTGGTACGCCACCGGGCCGGGCATCGGCATCCAGCTGAATCATGGCCTGCACAAAGGCCGGCTGCTGATTCCCGGCAACCACACGGTACCTCGCGGCTCTTCGATGGTCTCCGGCTCGCAGCTTATCCACAGCGATGATGCCGGCGCGACCTGGAAACTCAGCGAGCCGGTTTATTCGGGATGCAACGAAAGTCAGGCCGTCGAATTAAGTGACGGCAGGGTGTTGCTCAACATGCGGAATTATCAGCCCAAAGGAACCCGCGCCATCGCCGTCAGTTCCGATGGCGGACAGACCTGGCCCGAGGGCAAAGTGCTCAGCGATTTAATCGAGCCGGTTTGTCAGGCCAGTATTTTACGCTTATCACCCAGTGCACAGCATCCGAAGGGTGTGATCGTTTTTTCCAATCCGCACCATACCGGCAAACGCGTCAACATGACCGTTCAGGCCAGCCTCGATGACTGCAAAACCTGGCCGTTTGCCAGGTCGTTAACCGATGGCCCGGCGGCCTATTCCTGCCTGGGGCAACTGCCGGACAATCGCATTGCCTGTTTATATGAAACCGGCGACAAAAATCCCTATCGCAAAATCGTGCTGGCGACGTTCAGCCTCGACTGGCTGATGACGCAAACGGCTCAAGACCCTAATCCATAGCAATCCACAAGGAGGTTCCGTGAGAAATACGCTGATAGCAGGCTGTGTTGCAATCTTGGTCGGGATGCAGTGCGGATACGCCGAATCCCGGAAGCCCGACTGGTTTACCTGGTCGCAGCTTCCATCCCTGCCGGCCTGCTCAACGCAGAATGAACCCATCGGTGTGGCCGGGCCCTTTGTCGGCGTGCATAACGAAGTCCTGATTATCGCAGGCGGTGCCAATTTCCCCAAACCGTTCGCCCAGACTCAGAAAACCTGGCACGGCGATATCTGGGTCCTGGATAAGAACGCTTCACAGTGGCAGGGCGGCTTCGCCCTCGACCGGCCGCTCGCCTATGGCGGCTCCGTGTCCACCCGATACGGTGTAGTCTGCCTCGGCGGCAACGATGCCGACCGCTCGTATGATACAGTCTTCTTGCTGCAGTGGGACACCCGCGATAGGAAAATCATCAAAAAGGATTTACCGTCGCTGCCGCTGCCGTGTGCCCATACCAGTGCCGCTTGCATCGGCGATACCGTTTATCTGGCCGGCGGTCAGCAGGACATAAGCCCCGCCTCCGTCATGCACAATTTCTGGCGGTTGGATTTGTCGAAGATGGGACAGGGGCAGGCATTTGCCTGGGAGCCGCTTCCGGCCTGGCCGGGACCGGCGCGGGCATTTAACGTGACCGCAGCCCAGCATAACGGCATGGAAATGTGCGTCTATGTCATCGGCGGCAGGATGCAGGCCTCCGAGGATATCGCCACCAAGGTCGTCTTTAACGATGTCTATGAATTCACCCCTTCCAAATACGACGCCTCGGCATTCGAAGGGGCTACCGGCCAGTACCGCGGGCAGACCCCCTGGCGAAAACGGGCTGATTTACCCGTGGCGACATCGGCGATTACCGGCATCGATGCCGGGCAAAGCCATATCCTGCTGTTTGGTGCCGCGGCGACTGCCGGGGAAGTGCCCCCGGATGTCGCCGTGCAGGGCTTCTGCACCACCGTGCTGGCCTATCATACCATCACCGACACCTATACGCCCGCCGGCCAAATGCCCGCCGGTCAGGTCACCACGACCGCGGCAAAATGGAACGACGGCATCATCCTGCCCTCCGGCGAGATTCACCCCCGCGTACGGACGCCGGAAGTCTGGATGGCCCGGTGGGTTCGCCAGCAGCGGCATTTCGGATGGATAAACTTCACCTCGCTGGGCCTTTATCTGCTGGCAACGACCCTGTTCGGAATGTATTTTGCCAAACGCAACAAAACGACCGACGATTTCTTCCGCGGCGGTAAACGCATCCCCGCCTGGGCGGCGGGCCTGAGCATTTTCGCCACCATGCTCAGTTCGATTACCTTCGTCGCCATCCCCGCCAAAGTATTTGCCTCGGACTGGACGTTTCTGACCATCAACATGATGTGTGTAGCGGCAATTCCAATCCTGTGGTTTTACATCGTCCCGTTTTTCATGCGGGTTGACGCCACCACCGCCTATGAATTTCTCGAAAAGCGGTTTGGCCTGGCCGTCCGGCTGTTCGCGGCCCTGTCGTTCGTGCTGTTTCAGTGCGGACGCATGGCCATCGTCATGTATCTGCCGTCGCTGGCGCTGTCGGCAATCACTGGCCTGACGGTCTCCCAGAGCATTCTGATTATGGGCGTCCTGAGCGTCATTTACTGCACCATGGGCGGCTTCGAGGCGGTAGTCTGGACGGATTGCGTGCAGGCCCTTGTGCTCATCGGCGGCGCGGTGCTCAGCCTCGGGGTAGTTCTGTTTTCCACCGACGGCGGCATCGCGGGACTGATTCATACCGCCGCAGCCGACAACAAATTCCACACCATCAACTGGGATTTCAGCAGCACCAGCTTCACGACCTCGGCCTTCTGGGTGATGATCGTCAGCGGCCTCAGTCAGTATCTTGTGCCCTTTGTCTCCGACCAGGCCATCGTCCAGCGGTTCCTGTCGGTCACCGACATCCGGGCCGCACGCAAATCCATCCTGATGAACACCTACGCCAGCATTCCCGCCACGCTGCTGTTTTTCTCCATCGGCACGGCGCTGTATGTCTTCTATAAATCCAACCCGGCCCGGCTGGACCCCGGCTACCCCAACGACGCCATCTTCCCGCTGTTTATCTCCACCGAAATCCCCGTCGGCCTGGCCGGCATCGTCGTGGCCGGCATCTATGCCGCTGCTCAATCCACCATTGCCACCAGCATGAACAGTGTCTCGACGGTGGTGGTGACCGACTTTGTCCGCCGGTTTTCCCTGCTGGGCACCGAACAGGGATACTTCCGCCTGGCCCGCCTGTGCACCTTGTTTTTCGGCATCCTCGGCACAGGGCTGGCCCTGCTGTTTGCCAGTGCCAATGTCAAATCCCTTTGGGAAGCCTTCATGGAAGTCCTCGGCTTGTTCGGCGGCTCCCTGTGCGGCCTGTTCCTGCTGGCGATTTTTACCCGGCGCGTCGGTGGCATCGCCGCCATGACAGGCGCCCTGGCCAGCGTCGGGCTGTTGTTCTATCTCAAGCAGGCCACGCCGGTCAGCTTTCTGCTCTATGCCGCCATCGGCATGACTGCCTGCTTTATCATCGGTCTGGCCGTCAGCTTCGTGATTCGCGAAACCCCCAGACAAAATCCCGCCGCCTGAGTCCGGCCCGACCAGACACTTCCGCAGCCGCAGCCGCCTGTGGTACAGTCCCCCTCTGCCCGCCCGGCACATACCTCGACAAGATGATAAATCCTGTATAAAACCATAAAATCCCTCTTCCAACCTTACCCCCCGCCGGTGTATAATACAGCAGGTTTATGATTTGGACAGGGTTACGCAAGTAGTATTTGAATAAGGGCGGATAGAGATGAAAAAGTATGGATATTATTTTCTGGCGCTGATGGTTCTCGGGAGCAGCGGGGTGTGTTTTTCACAGGATTCTATGCCCTATTGGGACGCGGAAATTGGTTATCGATATCCTGGAGACCCTAAATTCCTGATGCGTTACCGTGAAATTGTCAAGCCTGAAACGGGGGCGTATTCTATCCTGCATGCATACTCCGCTGAAACATCCAAGAAAGATCCCTGTTTTTCTTCGCTGGCTTCGGAAGAATGGGAAGCCTTGCTTAAGCTGAATGGTGATATAGAAGGGCAATTATTTTTTGAAATGATGTCTCCGATTATGCTTCAAATGTCCGAGACTAAAGACGAACAAGGCTTCTGTTATATTGAATCATTGTGCATTTGCATGCAAGAAGAGCTGGAAGCATATCATCCGTTCTTGTGGGGCGAGTATCATGACGTGAGTGAAGTTTCCAGCTACGATGCCAAAGAATATAAAGGATTAGCATCACTGACTCATTTCAAACAGTTAAAAAATCTTGAGCTGTTCCCCTGCAGCATCGAACGATTTGATGTGCATCAGAATTTGCCCGTACTGAAATCCCTGGAATACATCGGCCTGCCGATTGACAGTAATGACGCTACAGTTGACATATTATTGTCTTTGGACCGTCTGCAATTTATTAATGCCAGTGGTACCCTGATAACCGGTGCTCATTTTGAGGAATTAGCCAAACTGCCCAATCTGGAAATTCTCGACCTGCGTTATACACGACTGGCCGAGAATGCGATTTCAAAGCTCAAAAACGCTAAAAACCTCAAAACGCTCCTGCTGACCGGGGCCGAGATTACCGACAAGCACCTTGAGGGAATCGAAGACCTCAAAGGCTTACAGAATCTGGCATTAACCAAAACAAAAATCACGGATTCCGCCCTGAAACGGATCGAGCAATTGCCCAATCTGCGATATGTAACGCTGGGCCAGACGCAGATCACCAGTCCGAACCTTCAGGCATTGCAAAGCCGCAAGCCCAATTTGACCATCTCATTGAATCCGGTCATAGGCTGGGGGGAATACCAGGTGAAGAGTTCGTATCGACAGGCCGTGTTGTACGGTGATGTAGATGCTCAGATCGACATCTTTCACAGATATTATAATATGTTTCGTTTATCGGGAAATAAGCGTTATTCTGAAGAGCAGTATAAGAAGGTCTTATCTCGACCCTCTCCGCTGCAAGAGTGCTATGATCCGATTGAACTGCTTAAATGGTCTTATATTATATTGCATCCGAGGAAATCTGTGCAGGAGGTTGAACAGTTAAAAATAATTATTCCCAGAGCAAATGAGGCAAAAGAAGTCCTCGATAAAAGATTGCATGTCGGTGAAATCGCCGAAGCCCGCAGAAGAGCGGAGCTGGCCTTGTCTCTTATAAACGACTACAAACTCATTCCCAAGAACAAGTTTGAATACTTGCCTGTCTATCAAACGGACTTTTCCTCGATCGATGTGAGTGATCGGGGAAAAAGCCAATAAAAAGGCCCCTGCCCCCTGTGGCCGCCGAACAGGTATTCTTGTATTCCTGTACACCTTGCATTCTTATTTTTCGACCATCGCCGTAGGGGCAACTCCCTGTGGTTGCCCATCGCAACCCAGTGCTCGCCCAAAATTAACAACAGAAGCACGGAGCGCAAGCGACGTGATTTCCCTCAACGTAGATGAAGCATCCTGCTTCATATTTATTCATTTTTCAGTCCCGAAGGGACGTTCCAAAATAGCCGGGCGTGGAAACGCCCGGTAAGCAATTTCTCACTCCATAAGCCCCAACGGGGCGACACAATTCCGTCGTCTCGCCTGT
>JAFGQP010000140.1 GCA_016935635.1 Sedimentisphaerales bacterium | reverse complement strand
GCCTCGATGGCTTTTTGATACTCCCCTTCCAGGGCCAGCCGGTACCCGTAGGTCACCGTACCCAAACTGGCGTACGGCGGCACATCCTGCATGAGTTTTTTGAACTCTGCAACGGCTTCTTTGCGGCGGCTGTTTTTGATGCTGTCAAAAAAAGCCAGAACTTTGTCTTTATCTACAGCCGGCTGGCCGGAAACCACAGGAGCAGCAGGAACAGGGGCCGCCGCGGTTGTCGGTGCCGCTGGTTCCGGCGCAAGCTGTGATTGTTCAGGCTGTTTTCCGCCAACGATCAACGCTGTCGCCAGAATGGATACCATATTCGTAACCACCACTGCAATTAGAACATTCTGCGTTTTCATGGTAATCTTCCCTCTTTATACTCTACTTTTGTTCAATATTCATTTATCGGGATACATTTATGTGCAACAGTCCTGCTGCGAACTGTCCACCCATTCGTCATACCAGCCATTTGCGGGCTAATTCGAGCTGATTGGGTGGAAAATACTTGACCGGCGCCGGCCGGAAACCAGCCCCTGAAAACATCAGCATATCGGTTTCATGTTTGGGATCGCCGACGAAGGCGATTTTTGTAATTTTCTCGCGATGGTCAGCATAGAACGTCATATCGCCCCAGCCTTCGTCTTTTTCCCAGCCTTTAAAACCATTCAAAATAATCAGCAGCTTGATGTCTGATACAGATTCCCACTTTTGTGCTGCGATTGCCTGTCCAGCATCCCATTCTGATTTTTTGAGCAAACCGGCGATTTCGATAACGTACACATTTTCATTTTGTTCCAGAAGTCTTATACCCATATTGATTCTCCATATTTTTTAATGGTTAGATTACGATTTTACAGACGACTTATCCTTAATATTAAACATCACCGCAAAGAGTACCGGGACCACGACCAGCGTCAATATCGTGGCAAAGGTCAAGCCAAACATGATCGTTACAGCCATGGATACGAAAAATGCATCTACCAGCAGTGGAGCCATGCCCATTACCGTTGTCAGGGCGGCCATAGACACCGGACGGACACGGCTGACGCCCGAATCCACAACGGCAAGGTAGGGATCCTTCCCGGAAGCCAGTTGAGCATTTATCTCGTCAATCAGAACCACGGAATTTTTGATCAGCATTCCTGCCAGACTCATAAATCCCAGCAGTGCCATAAATCCAAAAGGCTGTTTCATCAGTAAAAGACCGGCAGTGACGCCTATGACTGCCAGCGGAACCGTCAGGAAAATAATCAGCGGTTTTTTGATGGAATCAAACAGCATGATGACGATCAGAACAACCAGCACGGTAATCACGGGGATATTGGCCGCCAGTGCTTTCTGGGCATCGCCGGAATTTTCGTATTCGCCCCCCCATTCCAGCGTATAACCAGACGGCAGAGATATCGCTTCAATCGGCGGCCGAAGCTGATTAAACACGATACTGGCCGGGCCGTCTTTGGGATCGCAGCGGACAATCAGTGTAGGAAGCCGGTCACGGCGGCGTATAATCTGATTTTCCGACACGGTCTTGAAATCCACAATGACCTGCTGCAATGGGATAAATCGCTGTGCGGCAGGGCTGAAAATCTCGATGTTGGCCAGGTCCGCCGGGTTATTCCGCTCGGCCTGCGGGCTTCGGGCAACAATCGGCAGCAGTTCATCCTGTTCCCGATAGTATCCAACCGTCTTGCCTTCGGTCGCATACAGAAGGGCATGTGCAATATCAGCTCGGGCAATCCCGGCATTGCGAGCCTGTGTATCGGCTACCACAGGACGAATCAGCGGAACCGGCTGACGCCAGTCGGTATTGATATCGGCTGTGTTGGGATTATCCCGCATGATCTGTTCCACTTTCAGGGATAATTGCCGCAAAACAACCGGGTCCGGCCCGCGCAGCCGAGCTTGAATCTTAAATGGATCGCCCGGCCCCAGGACAAACCGCCGGCAATACCCCTGTGACTGGGGATAGGTTTGAGCAACATACTCATTAATCCTGGTCATCAAATCCGGAATGGATTTATAATCCTCGACTGTAACCAGAATCATACCGTAGGCCGGATTGGGTTCTTCGGGGGTGTAGGTCAACTGGAACCGCAGAAATCCCTGTCCCGCACAGGATGCCGTACTGCTAACACCCTCGAAACTCTGCACATGGTCGGCAATCTGCTTTAAATCTTTTTCAGTCTGGGTAATATAGGTACCCTGCGGCAGCCAGTAATGGACCATAAATTGCGGCTGGGTCGAATCGGGGAAGAAACTTTTATCGACAAATCCAAATCCGTAAATAGCGAAAACCAGCATGGCCGCCAGCAGAATCAGGGTGAAATATCGGTTCCGTATGCAGAATACAAGGAACTTCTTATATGCCTGGAAAAATGAGCCTTTGTAAGGATCCGCATTACCACCCTGCTGCTTTTCTGTTTTGAGAAACTGAACGCCAAACAGGGGGCACAGGGTGATGGCCAGCACCCAGCTCCACATCATCGAGTACATAATGACTTGATACAGCGAACGGCAATATTCGCCGGTGGAATCATTCGAAGCACCAATCGCAGCAAACGTCAGAATGGCCACCACGGTTGCACCGAACAAAGGCCACATGGTCTGCTTGACGATGGCGGCAGCGGCCTTGGTTTTATTCATACCCATCTGGCCATTGACCAGAATGCCTTCCACAATCACGATGGCATTATCCACCAGCATTCCCAGGGCGATAATTAAGGCCCCCAAGCTGATGCGTTCCAGCATGACTCCCTTGGACTGCATGATGATGAATGAAGCACAGACCGTCAGCAGTAAAATCGCGCCGATGATAATCCCACTGCGGAAACCCATAGCAAAAATCAGTACACCGATGACAATAATCACCGCTTCAATCAGATTCACGACAAATCCGCTGATGGCCGCGGTCACGCTTTGGGATTGCTGGACAATCGTACCGATTTCGATGCCGATAGGGGTCTGGGCCTGAAGCTTTTTGAGCCGTTTTTCGACCGCATTTCCCATAACGACCACATTGCCGCCTTCTACGGTTGAAATGCCCACCCCAATCGCAGGTTTGCCATTAAAACTCATCATGGCGGTCGGCGGCTCCTGGTATC
>JAFGQP010000139.1 GCA_016935635.1 Sedimentisphaerales bacterium | reverse complement strand
GTATACTCGGAACGATAAACCTGTTCAATTTTAGGATCCAGCAGATTTTTTGCCTGAAATTTCATAGTCCAGACCTCACCCAGTTTCTGTGAAAAACTGAAATTAAGTGTGCCATATTCAGTTTCATATATATTGGGAATATACTTGCCATTTGACTGACCGGCTCCGGCAACCAGCATATCTCCTCGAACTGTGTAAAAAAGTGCCAATTGTGTACCTGTCTGAGCCATATCGTAGGTCAGAAAAAAGTTATAAAGATGTTCCGGCGCATTGGTCATATCACGTTTTGACATCGGTGCCTGAATATTCGGTTGCTCAAAGAGAGCTGCCTCATCACTGGGCAAAGTCACCTCAGAGTTAATAAATGTCGCATTAGTGCCAAGTGAGAGACCATCCAGACCATCCCAGAGGCGAGCCAGTTCCTGACGTAACTCGATTTCATAACCGCTCAATTTCCCCTGAGGGTAGTTAATTGGGGTTGTATAGGTAAACCCTGCATTTCTTTGTACATATTCAATCGGGTCTTTGATATCCTTATGGAAATACGAAAGAGATAAAAATGTACTTTTATAAGGGGTATAGTCCAGGCGCAGGTCATAGTTTTTCAATGCGCTCATTTGCAGCAATGGATTACCAATAAAAACATCGCCGCCAAGGAATTCCTGCTGTTTAATTGGAGATAATTCTTTAAAAGTTTGTCGGGCAACGGTCTGGCTATAAGAACCGCGAAGCGTAATCGATTCAAATGGAGTATAGACGAAGCCTATCGAAGGCAGCACGTCCTTTTGTTTGAAAAATACATCCGCATCTCCAGGATTTAATTGTACCTCTCCGGCCGCATCGGATGGAATCCATTTTACATCACTTTCAGGCATATTAATGATGCTTAAATCGGTTTTCTCAAAACGTGTACCGCCAATAATATTTAAATAAGATGTCAGCGGAAAATCTGCCATATAATACCATGCAGAGATAGTCTGTCTGCCCTTGTAATCAACATCGATATTGGCAGCCGTAATGGGATGATTCTCCGTCAGAAAATAGTGGCTCCAGTAATCATTCCAGGATCCCTCATATTGAGCAGCGTTATCGTTAAAATTACTAAAAGAATCCTGACTGTAATCCCGTTTCACTTTATCTTGAAATAGGCCCGCCTTAAAATATCCCTCATCACCGTTCCACTGTTCAAACGGCAGTTTCAGATTGAAATTGTATTGGCTGCTTTCTTCTGATATCTCTTTCCAGACACGTTGTAAATTTCCGAGAGTAAAATTGGCTGCTGGTTTAAAAGGGCGGTGCACTGCCGGTGAGGTCGATGGCGGAAAAAAAGGAGGAAAGCCGGAATTGTAAGAAGGCCCCCACCATACAGATCCAAATTGCCGTTTATCAGGCTGATAAAGACCGGACGAACTCCGAGAAATACCCCAATCCACAACAGGATCAAGTGAGCTAAAAAGATTCCCTATTTTCCATTCTGGATCCGGCAGTACATGATGAGCGTTAAACTGTAATGTTTGTGTAGTGCGTTCAGTATATTCCAGAGTCTCGGTTCGGATATAGGGAGCCGCCTCTCGTTCCAGATTACCCGGATCTTGCGGATCATCAGGATTATACCCGGGAAAGTAATATGCTTTACCTCGTGTGTCTTCAGCCAGTATGGCTGTGTCCTCAGCCGCTCGAGTGTACATATACGACAGCGTAAAAAGGTTTTCTTCAACTTCAACACCCAACACTCCAAGCCCTCCCCATTGGACTTGCTGGCTGCTCTTTTTGACATCAAAAAGGGATGTCTTAAAACTACCTTCGGACGGAGATCCCTGAGAATATTGTGGGGTCATTGGCCCGCCTGGCTGTTCGACCCAATATGAATCATCAATACCGCCTTCATATGACGTACTATCCCGCTCATAGAAGAAAGTTCCGAAACCGCCGATCTTAACGCCGTCATCAAATTCATGCTTGCCCCCCGCTGCAACCGACCATTTATAATCGATCGGTTCATTCATCGTACTCACACCTACTGCTCCATCCCAATTCTGGCCAATAGCAGTAAACGGAATGTCGCGAGTCTCCTTGCCCCCAAAATTAAGTCCTCCGCCCGAATAAGTAAGAAAATTATTTCCTGATGACGGCGAATTCCAACCGGTTTGGCTGGTGATTTTAAAGATGCTCTCGTCAGGAATCCCTTTTAAAACGACATTCACTGCTCCGCCCGAAGCATCTCCTTGCTGATCCGGCGTAAACGTTTTACTTATTTGTATACTGTCGATTACGCTTGAGGGAAACTGATCCAGCTGTACGGCACGTTTATCGGCATCAGCAGTCGGCAAACGTACACCGTTCATCTGGGAATTGACATAACGATCGGGAAGTCCCCGTATGACTGCAAATTTACCATCCTGAACAGATGCGCCGGATACAAGATTCAATGCACTGGCCGCATCGCTGGCTCCAGCCTGGCTCATCAGATCGGCGCTAATTGAATTTATCATTGCCGGACTTTCCATGCGCAGATCAAGCAAGGCGGCCTCTGTTCCGCTGCCAATCTGAACATCCTGAACCACAAATTCTTCCATTTCGGTGAATTCTCCCGATAATGAAACATTAACTTCCATCATTTGCCCCGGCGAGACCACCACTTCGGCTTTCACCTGTCGGGTATAGCCTTCTTTTGAAAAAACAAGTGTATAAGTCCCTGGTTTGATTTGCCCAAAAACATAATTGCCTTCATCGGCAGTCACTACTGTTTCCCCTGTTTCAGCTATTAGAATCTGCGCTATTGCCAATGGTGCATTAAAGTCGCTATCGTAAACCATTCCGCGGATAGTACCGGCCTGCTCGGTATCTGCAGCCTCTGCAGATAAAAAGACAGCTATAAGTATAATCCCGCAACAGAGGCCTTTTACCATGGCTGACCCAATCCATCACGAATCTGACGGAGTTTTGACCAAAGCTCGACATCCGGTTCCATAGAAAACAATGCCATAGAACAGCAAGTCGCAGATAAATCTTCGGCGCGCGGCCTGGAGTTTGGATTATCAATACCTTCCTCAACGGCTTTTTTGTAGATCGATAAGGCAACTTCTTTATTGCCCATTGACTGAAACGCTTCTGCCAGAGGACGCAATGTACCTGCACGATAAATATTGGCAATTGTCTGTTTTTCCGCCTCAAATCGAATAAACAGAAAATCTGCATCAGACTTTGCTTTTTCCGTATCGCCTGCTCTGAATCGAACGGAGATTAATTTCGCCGACATTGGCAGTAAATGCTCCACATCCCACGTACGGCTATCGATGATTTCCTGTGCCTCATCAACCAGTTTGATTGCTTTTGCGGCATCATTATGTCCAAGCGCTGCATTTGCCAGCTCTGTCAGTAATTCGACTCGGATAAAAAACGGCAGTTTCGCCCAAGATGTCTTAATCTTCTCCTCTGCCCAGTTACGTTTCTGTTCATCCTGATAATCCTGTTTAAATATCTGTGCGCAGGCCTTTAACCCATTTAGGATAATATCGTAATGCTCCATTGCGATCAATTCGTCAATACTTTTAACCTGTTTTTCAAAAGTGGATTCGTCCCCTTTCATTGCTTTAACAATCGCCAGTTTCCCCCGCTCCGAAGACACCTCACTGGCCTTTATTTCCTCCGCCTGAGGCATTAATCCAAGCCAGACATATGTCTGAGCAATTTTGGTACGAATATGATCCCTTCGCCACTCTTGAGAGCTATTGTCTGAAGATTCATTGCCCTGGACCTCTTTTTCGGCAATCGCTTTTGCCATCTCTAAATACTTCTGGACGTCTTGATCTAAACCATGTCTGGCGCAGTACATGGCCAGATCAGCATAGCAGGCCCCTTGTCGCCAGTTTTTAATCTGAGCAATGTACGTTAAGGCCTGCTCAGCCTGATTCAGCTCCAGGCACGCTTCAACCACTGCCGCCTGCGCACGGGAACGATCTTTGAGATGAGGAATTACTGGAATCATTGTGGCCGTCTGAAATGCATGTTCAAGCAACTCGCACTGAAATTCAGCCAGGGGATTATCCTTCAAGCCCCGTGTTCTCTCATGGACGTCCGGCTTGTTTTCGGGCCTGTTATCACAGCCTCCCAAAAATAGTGTCAGAAAAAGGAAAACCAAAAATAGAGAAGAAATATTCTTTTTTAATAGTTGCGTATCCAATTGAACGTCCATCCCATTCTCATCGATATCAGTATTGATAACGCATAATGTTTCATCCATTGGGTTTTGTTTTGCTACCCGGAATTATTAGAAGGGAACTTTACTGTACAATTATGTGGATGATGTTTGCTCTTCTTTAGGATTTCGTTAGAGTCTTTATGGAGAAAACTTCTCAAGACATCGTGAACCACAAAAAAAGTCTTGAAGATAAAAAAAGGCCGACGGAACAGACTTGTCATTGCCGCCGGCCTTCTTAATTTAATTGTAAGCGTTATGGGTAATATGGAGAATTAGAAAAGCCAGTTCTCACTTAAAACACCCAAGTCTTCCATATTTACTTGTTCATCGCCGGTGATATCACCCTGTACACCGGTCATCCCGTATTGATAAGCCGCGGTCCAACCTTCCAGCCAGTTATCGTAGGCATTAAATGCTCCGCGGTATTGAGCAGGCGTGAAAAAACCATCAGCCGGTGCTGCTGATATACTGGTTACAGCATCATTCGCCGCTCGGGGATCAATATAAATAACCGGCACCATATTCAGACCGCCTTTAGTTTGAACTTCCGATACGCGGACAATGTCTTTAATAGGCATTTCAGTTGCAACTATGTTGTTTATATTATTTGATCCGGACAGAGCACTCAGAGAGCTATAGTCCGTATATGCCTTATTGAAAAGATTTCGATAAAATACGCTATCGCTGATCTCGGACAGATTTCCGGAGGTCTGCACCGGATATACCGCCTGCAACTGATCGGCGGTGTATCCGTTTGCATTTCCATGCCCACCGGTGTAGCTATTGGAGTTATTCCAGGCCTCAGCATAACTGCTTGTCCATGTTGATTCCCACGACAGTGTTCCGTTATAACCATATCCCTGCCCACCATCACCATCAACATTATCTTTCTTAATTAATTGTTCACCCAAATCCATAAAGATACAGTTACGGAACTGAGCACGTGCATTATCACGCCAGGCTGTGCCGTGGTCTCCATGCATTGGTTGTCCGATAACCGTAGCGTTATAAACAGCAATCGTAGTAACCGGTTGAGCATCGGAATCTTCAGCACCATCCATTTCAAAGGCATTATCACCAACCCCCGACCCTTGACTTGCATCAGCACTGTGGCCTTGCACAACCAATACATACTGGGCTTTTCCGCGCCATCCCTGGTCGACATCAAAGCTGTCATCGCCGACATTCCAGATATTTACATATTTCAGATTAACTGTTCCACCCCAGATCTCAATCCCGTCATCGACATTATTCATAATATCAATGTGATGAATGTCTGTTTCACGACCGATACCGCCAAGCGATAAACCATTCAGTTCATTGGTCAGGCCGACTACTCTGCCGCCGTACCGGATTGACAGATAAGAAATTGAACCGCTGTTGTCGTCATCATCATTCCCGCCGTAAAGAACCTTTGGATCTCCTTCTGCATCGGCGGTTAATCCCTCCATGACCCGTTTGTCAACACCGTCCAGGAGGGCAGTATTTGTTACTCCTGAAGCGTCATAGCCGTCCTTATACGTCTTAACAACACCGCCGTATTTGTAGCTGGAAATAAGACCATTGCCCATAATAGTAAGATTGCCCCACTCGTTGCATGCCTCTCGCCAATTTTTAAAATCATCATTAGTTGAGGTCATAATAATCGGTTTGCGCGCCGTACCATTGGCATAGAGTCTCCCGCCGCGACATACGGCCAGACTTCCGGCGCCATCCGTTGTAGGCGTTGACGCGATGATCGTGCCCGGTTCAATGGTCAGCGTTGCACCCGGAAAGACGTAAATCTGTTTTTGCAGATTATACGTGTTATCCGCCGTCCAGACAGTTGAGGTAGCAATGTTATCCGTCACCAGAACTTCGGCCGCAGTGACCGTACCGACCGCAACAAGACTGATCAGTGCGATCAACAATACAATGTCTTTCGTGCTTTTCATACATTCGTCCCTTTCTCTTGATAATTATCTCTCGGTATCTTACTTATTGGGTTACGCACCCATCTATGTCAGATACCCTTTATTTTTTACTTTCATATATATTTCAACAGTTTGATACTTAATCGATCAATACTCACAACATCGGTTTGCTTACGAGCAATTCAGTTTTACAGATGAAAAATCTAAGGGTTTTCTATTAGACATCAATTAGATGAGTGTTAGAAAACAGCTAAATCTTTACGATCATTCTCTCTCTTATTTTAATCAAATGAAACGGGAATTCTAAAATAATTCATCCCCTAACCAGTTACTAATCTCCGCAAGGAAAGCCGCTTCCCTTTCAGTTGTATCGCACCAAAAAGATGTATCAATTCCCGGACGCAACCGTAAAGCGTCCTGAAGCGAATCTGCGAGATAAAAACACTGAGATAACGTTTGCTCTCGAGTACCGAATTCGACCTCCCACCACGTTCCGTCGAATTTCTCCAGCAATTCATCCGAGGGGGCAAACGGCTGGCGAATACAGAATTGACTGTACTTCGACAAATGCTCTTTTCCTTCTGATATGTATTCACGCTTAACTATATTGCCTTCTAAAATACGGATTATCCGGTCAAATGGCATCAGATATGTTTTAGTTTTCATAAATCACCTTATGATCAATACGTTTTCCTTGATTATCCATCGTAGCGAAAAATGTTAGAAACATATTGTAGTTTGGTCATATTCATATTTAATCCTCGCTTTGCATACCGAACATTGCTTACAAAAAACTAATATTATCCCAATATTTCTCTATAGCATATGCATCAATATATTAAATATGGGATTCATTGCAGCAAAACAAATATAAGGAATAAATCAGAATATGCATGAGTTTCAAATAACTGGTTTAGACGACAGGAAATTGTATATCATCAGCGATCTCCATATCGGCAACGGATCATCGCATGATAATTTAATCAAAGGTGATAAATATGTTTTGTTAAATCGATTTCTTGATGATATCGAAAATCAAAATGGAGTCCTGTTGATTCTCGGCGATTTCATGGAGCTATGGCGTTATTCATGGGCCGATATACTAACACAATGGCGAAAACTACTTGATCGTCTCGCCGGCATGGATGTTCTTTATGTTCCCGGCAACCACGATGATTTGCTGGCACCGTGTTTCGCAGAATGCAGACAGGCTCATCGGTTCTTTGATAAACTCCATAAACCTTTCATTAAAACAATTGCAAACAAACGTGTTCAGTTCATGCACGGCCATGAAATAGACCCGATGATTAGTCGCTACTGGACAACATTTTCTCCCGCTGTGCGTTTTCTTGCCGGAACTTTTGAATTGGGAACCGACTATTGTCTGATTACCTCGGATACAGTAAGCGACTTTCTTCTGGAAACCGGAGAGAAATTTTTGAGAATTTGGAAAACTCTGACTCGGCAGGCCAACCGGACTATTTTCTCGCATCTCGGTTTTTCCTGCGAACCCATAACCTGGCTCAGGTGTCCGGTTCGGACACGCAACATGCTGGTTCGATTTTACGAGCAGCAGACCTCCGGCCTCTACGACATTACGATTACAGGACACACCCACCAGGCAGGATATTTCGGAAACTGGTATTTCAACTCCGGTTGTTGGACACGACATATTGTGAACTATCTAACGGTTTATCCGGATGGAAACATCGAGGTACGAAACTGGACACCGGAGGGATCTTCAGTCAATACTTCAATTGTAGCCTGTTCTGATATAAATAAATAACCGTTAAAACAAAGAAAATTGAAATGGCTAAAATTTTATATGGTGTAGCCGGAGAAGGATTTGGACACAGCAGCCGCAGTGAGTTGACTGGCCGGTATCTAATCGATGCCGGGCATGATGTTGTTTTTGCAGCTTCCCATAAATCATTCAATTATCTCAGGCAATTGTTTAATAGTCGCGTTAAGCCGGTTCATGGGCTTCGCTTTTATTATCATGATGGGCGTGTTGATCCGTTTCGTACCGTTCTGCAGAATTTATCGAGTTACCGGAAGGGGAGAGAAATCAATCAATGTCTTTTTTCCGAAATAGCACAAGAATTTCGTCCCGATCTGGTCATTTCTGATTTTGAACCGTTTAGTGCCTGGTGGGCATGGAGAAATCGTGTTCCTTGTATCAGTATCGATCACGAACACCTATTAACCTGCTGTGCTGTAGAAACGGAAAGAGCACTATGGAAAGAACGCACAATGGCTCAAATCGTTACACGGGGATATCATACATTTGCGGATGCATATATAGTACTGAACTTTTTTAAAGTACCTGTAAAAAATCGTTCCGCATCTCTGGTTCCACCTGTGGTGCGAAATGCTGTATTGCAGACTCATATTCGATATGGAGAACACATTTTGGTCTATTCAACAGACTCCGGAGACTTAATCAAAAAACGCTTGTTCGACATTTTAAGCCGGTGTGTTGAATACAGATTTTATATCTATGGATTTGACTTGGCGGAAGAAAGGGGAAATTGTTTGTTTAAAAAGACATCCACAAAATTCTTTTTAAATGACTTAGCATCCTGCAGGGCTATGGTAGCCACAGCAGGATTTTCTTTGTTGAGTGAGTGCATTCATTTTCGAAAACCCATGTTGCTCATGCCTGTTCGAGATCAATATGAACAGGCCGTTAATGCCTATTACGTCCATAAACTTAGAATGGGACAACGTATAAATATACTGACAGTTGAGGTTCTTCGTTCTTTTTTAGATCAAATCGAAATATTTTCATTCAACCATCCATCGATTGTATTTCCGGACAATGCAGAATACTTCAGAACTTTAAATCATATCTTCCATAAATTGGGGGTATCGACTTTATGACAACGCCGATTCAAAAGGAAGATGTCTCCACACGGGCGGCCTTCGGGAATGAAATCGATATTTATGATATTGAACAATCGATCCTTGACGGAGCAACGGTCAGGATTTATTACGAATCACGGCTGGCCAAAATTCATTTAACGCCCGATGAAGCAGAAATACTCGATGAGGAAGTGGAGGCCATCACCGAGGGCGAGGAAAGCACCGCATCGGAAAAACCCAAGGCCAAATGGACACAGGTTGAGGCGATTGTCGGACACACCGAACGACTGAAAACCATCGCTGCCGACATGATAGACCATTTCGAGAAAAGCAGGAGGCGTTCGACGGCAAGGCGATGTTTGTCTGCATGAGCAGGAGAATAGCCGTCGAATTATATGATGAGATCATCCGCTTAAGACCGCATTGGCATAACGACAACCAGATAAAGGGAACGATTAAGATTGTTATGACGTCTTCGTCGTCGGACCCTGAAAACTGGTAGCGGCATCATACCAACAAACAAGACCGGAAGGAAAGTGCCGAGCGGTTTAAGACTCCGGACGATAGTTTAAAACTGGTTATTGTCTGCGATATGTGGCTGACGGGATCTGATGTTCCGTGTCTGCATACGATGTATGTGAATAAGCTGATGCGGGGTCATAATTTGGTGCAGGCCATCGCACGAGTCAACCGGATATTCCGTGATAAACCCGGCTGGCTGATTGTTGATTATATCGGCATTGCATCCGATTTGAAAAACGCACTGGTCGTCTATACGCAAAGCGGCGGAAAAGGCACGCCTACGCTTGATCAGGAAGAAGCGGTAGTGGTGATGCTGGAGAAATACGAAATTGTCTGCCAGATGTTTGACGGGTTTGATTATAAGCAATTCTTTTCGGCAGATACCCGCCAGAAACTGACAATTGTTTTAGAAGCACAGGACTATATCCTGAACTTGGAAAAAGGCAAAGACAGGTTTTCAAAAGAAGTGCTTGCTCTCTCAAAAGCATTTGCGCTTTCGGTGCCTCATCCAAAAGCAATGGAAATAAAAGATGATATTGGATTCTTTCAGGCATTAAAGGCAAGGCTCTCTAAATTTGAGCCAACCGGTTCAGGCAAATCGGATGCGGAGATTGAAACGGCCATAAGGCAAATTGTTGACAGGGCTGTCGTTTCCGAAGAGATCGTCGATGTTTTTGATGAAGCAGGGATCAAGAAGCCGGACATATCCATTCTTTCCGATGAGTTTCTGCAGGAAATTCAGGGGATGAAACGAAAGAACATCGCGATTGAGTTGTTGAAAAAGCTGTTGAACGATGAAATCAAGATTCGGGTAAAGAAAAATCTGATCCAAATCAAAAAACTGTCCGAGATGCTGGAAAATGCAATCAAGAAGTACCAAAATAATCTTCTGACGACAGCACAGGTGATAGAGGAACTAATACGACTTGCAAAAGACATCAAGGCATCAGACGCAAGAGGTCTTGAATTGAACCTTACCGAAGATGAATTGGCGTTTTATGATGCTTTGGCCGCAAATGAAAGTGCAAAAGAAGTATTGGGCGATAAAACCTTGAGAGACTTGTCCAGAGTTTTGGTGGATAGGGTCAAGAGCAACACGTCGATTGACTGGACAATCAAAGAAAGCGTACGAGCAAAACTTCGAGTGATCGTAAGAAGATTGCTTCGCCAGTATGGTTATCCGCCGGATATGCAGTTGCTGGCAACCGAAAGTGTTTTGAAACAGGCGGAGCTTTTAGCCGACGATTGGAACAAAGGTAAATAGCCGAATGCCAGTTTGACCGAGAACCATGACCCCCTCTGTTGTTGTTCTCAATATATTTCATGCGAATGCTGACCGGTGAATCACTAACCTGCGGCTTAGTTGTCAGTATTAAATCGGTCGTGACTATTTTCCTGCCATTAGTTTTTCAAGTATCGGAGTTATCGAATCGCC
>JAFGQP010000138.1 GCA_016935635.1 Sedimentisphaerales bacterium | reverse complement strand
GGATTTCAGCAGTCCTGCATACCCGGGCTATGACAGCAATGACTGGATCGAATTGTACAACACTACGGCGTCCTCCATCGGCCTGAATGCCAACTGGTATCTGAGCGATGACATTGAGAATCTCAAGAAATGGGCGCTTCCCAGTGTCACTATCGCCGCAAACGGCATGCAGACTTTTGACGAAATCAGCGGATTTCACAGCCCGATCAACACCGGATTCGGACTGGACAAGGCCGGCGAACGCATTTTCCTGTCGTATCTGCCGGGCAATGCCGGCGACCGTGTGGTGGACTGCCTCCGCTTCCGAGGGCAGGAAAACAGCATCTCGCGCGGGCGGTATCCGGACGGCGGGGATTACTGGTTCCGCATGTACGGCTCCAGGAATACAGCCAATACGCTTCCGATTCTGGGTGTTGTGATATCCGAGGTCATGTACCACCCGACCGAAGGCAGTACCAACGACGAATATATCGAGCTGTATAATCCAACCCCGGCGTCTGTGCCGCTTTACAGTGCGGACGGGTCCGGTGCGTGGCAACTGGATAATGCCATCTCGTTTACATTCCCGGCGGCGATGTCACTGGCAGCCGGGGCGAAGATTGTGATTGTGCCGTTTGACCCTGCGGCTGAACCGGCACGGCTGGCAGCATTTGAGGCTGCATACAATTGCGACCTGACTGCGGGGGTCACTGTATTCGGACCCTGGGCCGGTGCCCTGTCCAACGGCAGCGAACGGCTGGCACTGGAACAACCGCAGGCCTCCGATGACCTGCTGGACCCGGCTGCGATCTCCTGGATTCTAATGGATCAGGTTGGGTATAGTGATTATGACCCCTGGCCGGTAGGAGCGGATGGATATGGCCATTCACTGACGCGGCTGAATCCGGGCAACGCCCAGTATTCCGGCGACGATCCGGCCAACTGGACGGCGGCGGCTCCCTCTCCGGGCCAGTAATCAATGATGGGGTATTGCTGAAATACAATGTCGTTCAAGACAAAAGAAGCCAAATCGGACTGTAAACTGATTTGGCTTCTTGATTTTGTGTGGTACTGCGTTTTGTTTAATTTTGAGGAGTCAGCAGGATATAATCCAGGCCGAACATGTTGCGTTTGATGGCCTCCGGATTGGACCCGATGATTTTGACCTCAAGCTGATTGACGCCCTGCTTCAATTGACAGGTACCAAGGGCGATTTCCTCGGTGATGACGGCAGGATTGTACAGGTCGAGTTTTTCGGCGAGCGGTTTGCCGTTGACTGCGATGGCAATGATGCCGTAATCATTGGCCTTGGTCAGGGCCGCGGTCATGGCATAGAGGCCGGCTTTGTCCACGGAAAAATCGAGGATCAGCGTATCGCCTTCTTTGGCGTCTATCCACCAGAGCTGTTTGCCGCCGCTCCAGTCAAATTGAGCCCCAGACTGGAGTTCCGTTTTGCCGCCGGTGTTCTGGCGAATCTGCATGGCTTCACCTTCGAGTGCACCCTTGACACGCTTAATCTCGACGACATCCTCCTGAACGAGGGCAACCTTACTGCGGGCTTCCTCGGGCATGGGCTGAACATTGGCGGTTGCTCCGGGACGGGCATACCAGAAGGTCGCCGGGGCATAATTGACGCGGGTCCTGGCCCAGTGCCACAGCTCCATATCAAATTGCAGCGCTCTGGTGAATGGAATTGCATCGAGAGCACGATAGCGAACATTGACCGAAAAGCCGCTGTCTAAATTACCGGTGCCGCTGGGCTGGGCATGAAAGGCAGACTGGAAATACTCCGGCCGGCACCAGGCATAGCCATAGTAATCTTCGGTGCCCGTGCCGAAATGCGAGGGGAATGTTTCACCATCGACATAAATCTTTTCATCGCCTTCGCCCCACCAGGCGGCGGCCCCATTGAAGATCGCCAGACTGTCGCCGACATAGACGCCCTGTCCGGCCACCTTGACCCAGTTCAGATCGAAAGCACCATGGTCCTGAGCCTTCGTATTAGAGCAAGTTTGGATTTTGGTCCACTGCTTCCAGGCGGCATGAAAATACATACTGCGATTGTCCCAGGTCCACGGTTTGATCTGGGTCTGGAATTTTTCATCCCGAACAATCTGATCTCCCAGGTTATGCAGCTTAATCAAAACGGATCGCTGATACGGCATCGGCCAGTAACAGGACATGGTCCCATCTTCGGTGACTTCGGTGTACCAGGTTTTGTACGGTTTTCCGTTGTAGCCAATCCCAAAAAAATCGCCTACCGGGCACCAGACAGTCCGGGTATCATCAAATATCATCTCCAGAACCGTGGAACGCAGGGCCTGCGGCAGATTTCCCGCCTTCAGTTTCACTGTGAAAGCGACTATGGCCTGGGGATTTGTGGAATCCAAAGCACGCGTTGAACTGCCGCCTGCAGGAATATTGATTGGGACATGACGATTAAGACGGCTTTCAACTTCAGGCCGGACGGCTTGACTCAGTTTCTTTTGCGTTTCAGCCAGGACCGATTTGGCCGTTTCAAGCTGGTCCATCGAAAACGACTGGACTGCGGTTCCTGCTGCGTAGGTGCGGTAATTGATCTGATAGTACAGTGCTTCGCCCTGATGAGCCCCTTCATCGACGGGGGCATCGGTCTGATAGGTAATTTTGCAGTGTCTGGCATAGGGAATCGGCAGATAGAGGTTGTGGCCGCGCTGGCCGTATTGGGTCTGAGGTGACACACCCTCTGACAACGGGGCTCCCGTCAGCATGCCTTCATCAAGGACGCTCTGAATCGGACCTTCGATAGCAGGCTTTTCATTGCCATCCAGATAAAACCGCAGGATTCCATTGGTAAACGGCTTTCCGGAAGGGCCATGCCAGGTCGCCCAGAAACGGACCACGGCGCCGGGACCGGCGGTATCCATCAGGACATATTCTTTCTTGCCGGCTTTTTCTTCGGTACGAAGAAAATAGCTGCGGTCCATGTTGGCCCACCAGGTCGGCGAATCGGGGGTGTCGGAGTGACGGTCATAGCTGCTGAACTGTTTGCAGGTATAAGCCGGCTCGGGGAATCGGGCCAGCGCGTCGCGGCTGACCATCTCCTCCAGCAATGAACTGAATGTGATTGGGGGATTCTCGGCGGCCTGAACGGATTTCTGTACGCTGACTATGGCCATTAGAATTGATGCTATCCATATTCCATATTTCATTGCAAAACTCCTTAAAATGAATGCTTCAAAACCCCGGAAAAGAACCGTTCCCTCCGGCCTCGACACAGGTCCGCCCGGCAAGAAAGTCTTTGGTTGACCATGTCAATTCAGCATCTTATCTGATTTATCTTTTTGTGTAAACAATTATT
>JAFGQP010000137.1 GCA_016935635.1 Sedimentisphaerales bacterium | reverse complement strand
TTGAACCGACATTTACGATTATTGCGTTCACCAAACATGTTCTGGTCCTTTCCCTAAGACAATCACAGCATACCGGAAGTGCGCTATCAAGTCAAAGCAATCCTCGAATCTTTCTGGCCCTTCAACGTTTAGATGTCCTGTTCTGGATTCCTTCTTTTTAACGTAGCCGAAGCATCCCTGCTTCGGTCGTTTATGCTTAATGCGAATCTCTTTCTGTCGCCTCTGAAGCTGGAAGCTTCAGAGGCATTACCCGCCCCATCTCTGGACTCCTTCTTTCGAGGGAATGACAAGTAGGGCTTTTACCCTTGTGTCTGCCTCTTGCTTTCATTGTCAGCACAGTGACAGCACCCACAGCCTGACTCCGTCAGACTGTGCCACACTTATTCCAGCACAAGGTATTGGAGCGTGGCATGGTCAAGCTCTGCTTGGCCATGGGACGTCACCCTGTGTCTATTGCATTCAAGCCTGACTTTATTGTGAAAACGGAACGACTTTTGTCAAAGAATACCCTGTTTCAGGGGGGCTTGGCTATCTTTGGGCTTCCTGGTCAGAAAAGCATTTTTGACATAAAAATTGTGTTGACTATCCCACAAGTGAGAATAATAAAATAGCTCAACACAACTAAAGACAAATATCTCTTGTTTTAAAGTTGTATTGCTACTCTTGAAATCGTCGTAATATCTCTGCTTTTTTATGAGGGGAATGAATGCCTTTTACGACGATTTCAAAATCTGCTTGTGCAGAGGAGGATATTCCAATGGTGCCAACATTTAATATCCGTTCAAAGAAAGATTGTTCAATCGAAATATTCCTGATGTCTTTATGCCGAACTTCGGTTGTAGCTTTAGAAAAAAAGCCCTCTCGTAACGTTGTTCTTTTATTGGAAATAATCAACAAAGTACATTTGGATTTAATAATCCAAAAAATATAGATTGGCCAAGTAAGCATGACAAAAGGAAGCAGAATTATAGTGGCAAGTGGGTGGGATCGAAGCCATGTTGGATTAATCGAGCAAAGTATCTCTTCTTTTGCTTGTTCTCTGGGAGTATTGTGGATTGCATTTGAAGTTGGTTGATGTTTCTGGTTTTCAGCGATAACCGAGGATTTTAATTTCTTGTCGCAAGCCTCGCAAACAACCATTCCATTGTGAAGATATGCTGATTCCAGTTTTCCGATTTTTGTCTCACAATTCGAGCATTGTTCAAACTCCATAAAAATCTCCTTTTTGTGCAACACCTGTTTTTATTTGAAAGTATAGTATTTTATTATTTCCTCCAATAATTTGCAGAGTTATTATATTGTGCTCTATTAAAGTCAGTCAAGAGAAAAAATAACTAAGATTGCTTAACACAGGATCTCGCTTTTGGCAAAGAATACCCTGTTCTAGGGAGAGGGAAAATATATCGACATTTCCACCCCTGGCAGCATGTATTTCTTTACATAACTTGTGAAAAGGGTGCAATAAAACCATCTCTGAGAATCCGCTGTATCTGCGAGATGTCGTGGCATTGCAGGATATCTTCCAGCAGCCGTTTTTGTCGCGGGGTGAAGGCGATCGGCTCGCCGGGTTTGAGGTCCTGTGCGCCGAGGGTTCGGGTAATGGTCTCCAGCAGGGCATCGATTCCCCGGCCGGTTTTGGCGCTCAGATACACATGGCCGGTCTGCGGCTTTGGCTGGAACAGGTCGCACTTATTGACGACTTGAACCACGGGTATTGATTCGGGTGTTGGGATTGCAATGGATGGATTAGTTGCGTCCTCCAACAGAACGATGCAGTCGCATTCTCGCAGCAGAGCCAGGGTCATCTGCTGGGCTTTTGCATCCGGAGACTGGCGGATGGCCATCGGATCAAGGCCGGCGGTGTCGATGATTTCGGCACGAAAAGGGCAGATTTTAATTGCGGCGCTGACCCAGTCGCGGGTGGTGCCGGCGGTGTCGGAGACGATGGCCTTCTCGCTGCCGGCCAGGGCATTGAGCAGGGCGCTTTTGCCGCTGTTGGGCGGGCCTGCCAGCACAATCCGCACACCGTGGATTATTCGCCCGGCGACGATGCTGCGGTCGAGGATGTGCCGGCATTGCTGATGAATGGAATCGACCGAGACCGTGGTGTCATTCATCCAGCCGCGGATGGCCGCACTCAGGCCCGCGTCAATTTGCGATTGAATGATTCTGACGCCATCCAGCGTCACGGCACCAAGCTGCTCGATACAGGCCTCTTTTTCAATTAGTGTCGCAGCGGGGACGGTGCTCTCGAGAACGGTGTTCAGTTGCCCCTGCTGTGCCCCGCAGGCCAGACATAAGCGGAATATTTTTTCAAGCAGAATGGGATTGCCATGGCAATGGATGACAAACTGATGTTGGCCCTCGCATCCCATGACGACATCATCGACGGGATTGCCCGCCTCAATAATATGTCCGTGATAAATTCCGCCGAGGCGGTATCCCTCGAATTTGCCCGACGGTCTGAACACGCGACCCAGTGTGACCTCCGCCTGCGGCCCCCACAGGGCGATGCTGCCGATGGCCGAATGCCCCTTGCCCGTCAGTACGCAGACCGTCGCCGACACGATTACTGCTCCATCTGGTCGTCAGCGTCCAGTTCGTCGATGTGCTCTTTTTCGTAGAAGTACTTTTTATAGGCGATCACGATGCCCCGCACTGCCAGCTCCGGCACCCACGAATCAACAAACTCACACTCGTCTTTCAGGATGGCTGCGGCGCTGCCGGTTACAACGACGTGAGGCCACTTGCCGAGTTCTTCGGCGTATTTGCGAGCCATGGTTTCCAGCAGACCCGCAGCGGCATAGAAAACCCCGGCGGCGATGGCTTTGCAGGTGTTGGTGCCGTAGACGCTGTCGGGCCGGGCGATATCCACCTGCGGCAGCTTCGCCGTAGTCGTATGCAGGGCAGCGGCGCCCATGGCCATGCCCGGTGCAATGATGCCGCCCATGAACACCCCGTTATCGTCCACCAGATCGATGGTGATGGCCGTGCCGAAATCGGCGACCATGACCGCATCTTCCACGACGGCAAAAGCCGCCGCCGCAGTGACCAGCCGGTCCGTGCCCACTTCCTGCGGATTTTCCACGCTGGTCTCAAGCGGCAGGGGAATATCCCGGCCAATCAGACAAATGCGTTCCGAGAGGGTCTCTTTGACGGTGTCTTCAACCAGTTTGGTCCAGGCCGGCTTGACGGAACTGACCACGATGACCCCATCCCGCACGGGAATCGCCGCGCTGGGCACCAGGGGAATCTGATCCCAGCTTTCCTTGAGCAGGGATGCAAGCTGCTGTTTGGCGTCTTCGGCATCGCCCCAGACAGCTTTGAGATATTGCTCGGTGTCGTTCAGGTATAAAGCCAGCTTGATGTTGGTATTGCCGATATCGATTGCGATGATATTCATATAATGCCTGTTTCGTTTCAGGAATGGAGGCGTCGCCTAAGACGAGCGTTTTTTCTTCTTCTCCACCATCTCCCAGAGTTTCTCTTTTAATTCATCCAGACCTTTGCCGGACACAGCGGAGATAGTGACAATCTTTTTGCCTTTGAGCCGTTTTTTGATGTCGTTGATGTAAATCGCATCCGGGTCGAGGTCGGCCTTGTTCAGCACAATCAGTTCCGGCTTGCGGGTCAGGCTGGCGCTGTACAGCTTCAGCTCATTGCGGATTTTCTTGTAATTGGCCGCCGGGTCACTGTTGTCGGTGGGCATGATATCCACCAGATGCACCAGAATCTTGGTGCGTTCGATATGCCGCAAAAATTCATGTCCCAGCCCGGCGCCATCGTGAGCGCCTTCAATCAGGCCAGGCAGGTCGGCCATGACAAACCGCCGGTTCTTATCCAGTTCCACAATCCCCAGCACGGGGCTGAGCGTCGTGAACGGGTAATTGGCAATCTTGGGTTTGGCCCGTGAGCAGTGCGACAGTAGCGTGCTCTTGCCGGCGTTGGGCATTCCGACCAGGCCGATATCGGCAATCAGCTTCAGTTCCAGCCGCAGGTGGCGTTCCTGTCCGGGCTTGCCTTTCTGGGCGTAGCGCGGGGCCTGCCGGGTTGAGGTGGCAAAGTTGACGTTGCCCATGCCGCCCAATCCGCCGCGGCAGAGACAGACCTTCATCCCCGGCTCGTTCATGTCCTTGAGCAAAATCCCACGGTGTAGGTCGAAAATCATCGTGCCGGGGGGAACGGGAATCACCAGGTCATCGCCGTCCAATCCGAATTTCTTTTTGCCTTCGCCGGGCATCCCGTTCTGGGCTTCCCAGTCATGTTTTCCGGAAAAGTCCAGCAGGGTATCCTTGGAAGGGTCCACGACGAAATACACACTGCCGCCGTCGCCCCCGTCCCCGCCGTCCGGCCCGCCCTTGGGGATGTATTTTTCGCGTCGAAAACTGACGCAGCCCGGCCCGCCGTTACCGGCCTTGACCCGTATTATGGCTTCATCGATAAACATAGGTTCCGTATCTATAGAGATATATCTTTGTGTTTTTTATCTACAATCGTTAAGAATTATAATCGATTTTGCACTAAAACACAAGAGAACCTGTCAATCGGGTATTGGCTGGATTGGGCTATATAATGATTCTGTCTAAAATTTCCCATTTTGGCAAGGCTCACAAGCTTTGAATCGCCGCGGTACAATAACGCCGGCAGGTTTATTTTGTTTCCGCAACCTGGAACCGATAGTTGAATCGCCGATTCGGAGCGCTGTCACCGTTGATGGCAAATTCGGTAATATCGTCGGTGTTTTGCATATTATCCGCCCAGTGAAAGTCAAACCGCAGCGGATTTGCCTGCAATCCGACAATCTCCCGCTCGACGGCAATTTCCATCTGATTATCTTTGGTCTGATAGGTTGCCTCGGCGTGTTTTGTCCATTGCTTTGAATCCCAGCGATATACCGTGGTTTTTCCATTATCGGAGACGCTGCGATTGAG
>JAFGQP010000136.1 GCA_016935635.1 Sedimentisphaerales bacterium | reverse complement strand
TTGCCTTGAAAAGCCATTCGATGACCTCCAGCTTGCGCCAGTAATGCGGATTTTTTTTATGAATGCCGACTTTAAAAATGCGAATCGAGTGTGCAAAATCCTCCTGAATCAAACCCGCCTGGCAGCCGCAGGTCAGCACATCGACCTGTAAATCATTGCGTCGTGCATACTCGCCAAGCAGACAGCGATGGGCATGGCCCGCGCCGCCGCCGATCGGCGGGAATTCATAATTCAGCATCAGAATTTTCATGGTTTTTCTGCCGACGGCTTGCGCTCAAATAAAACATGCATATTGCCGTAAACACCAACGACCTGATAATGCCCCATCACATAATCGCGCAGCGGCTTCATGGCTTCAAATCGCAGATATTCCTCCGGCGATACAGAGCCGAATCGCTGTTTTAAAAGGGCCGAAAACGATGTTTCAAACCGTCTTACCGTTTGCGGTTCCGTTGACAGAAAACCCGGATACACGCCTGCCAGTTCCTTGGGGACCTGGGGCCAGAGTTCCAGCGGAGGCACTTTCCATGGGAATTCGCGCTTGCGGGTATCCACAACAAACCGCGGCGGATTCTTTTCAAATGCGTTGACAATCATTTTGACTTCGTTTGCAAGCACATAGGGCGTATAAATATGCATGTGCGATTCGAATGCCTTGGGTGACGAACTGAGCCGCCCGGCCTTGACATAAATCCCCGGATACCAGCCCCAGACATATATGGTATCCTGCGGCGTGCTGTGAGCCTTGATATAGTCGGCCAGTGTTTCCCAGGCCTGAACCGCTCTGCCTTCCCGACGGGCTTGGGTTTCATTCCAGAGCTGAGCATAGCCGCGCGAGGGTACGCTGTACGGTTCTCCGGAAAACGGGCTGTGGGTAATCCCCGTAAAAATGGGAAAGACCATGACGACAAAGACCAGCCCTGCCGCGGGGCACAGTATTTTCCCAACCAGGCTGCTTGCCGGATGCCAGTTTGTCATGCAGCGCCAGACGGCATATCCCCCCAGCGTCGCCGCCGAGGCACACAACGGCAGATAATACTGCTCATACGAACGAGGGCTGACCCAGACAAAGGCCATATCCAGCAGCCACCAGGCCGCCAGCAGCCACACCAGCCAGTCCTGCGGCTCCAGCGGACTTCGACTTTGGGATTTTCGCCATCGCAGCAGTAAGCGTGCGACAGCAGTTCCGACAGACAGCAGGGCCAGCGTAATCGGCAGTTTTAATTCCTTATAATATCGCAGCACCATGGGGGCCTGTTCCTTAAAGCCCATATATTGCCGGCTGCCGGTCAGATAGACATCGTTGGTGCCCAGTGTTTTCCAGAGTTTGCGGCTGAATGACTGAGCTTGAGTTACTGCCCAATAGGGCACGCCGATTGGAGGCGTGGATTTGAGATACCCGGAGATATCATGGATTTTCTGGGCGCCATCATATTGCCATGACCGGGTCAGTACCATCATCATGCATAGAATATACATCAGCCCCATGGCAGCCAGACCCAATTTCCAATAGCGTGCCGGGACCGTTTTGATTTTTGCAGTGATCTGGTAGTTCCGCCATGCGGTCCAAATCATTTTGCCGGCCAGAATCACACCCGCCGCGACGAGAGCCAGCTCAATCAGCAGCACCGGCGTGCTTTTGAAAATCTGCACGGTATTAACAGCGGAATTCCGATACAAAAACAGCGCCAGCGGACAGATCCCAATAATCGCTCCAGCCCCCAGGAGAAAAAGACGGGCAGCCATTTGATAAATGCTTTGATATCGGAATACGGTGATCAGGGCAATGAAAAAACCTGCCGCGGTGATAATCGAAAGACCGGTGGGTTTAAAATAGAACGGCCAGATGATGACAGCGCCGGCTGCCGCCCACAGCCAGTGTTTTCGGGTTTGGACCGCCAGCATCAGACAGCAGGCCGCCATGACCATAAAGGCGATCATGTATTGTTCTTTGACATTGCCGTATTTGGCAATAAAGGGGGAGGAAAGATAAATGGATGCCACCGCTGTCGAAAGCTGTGCGGCAATTCTGCCGAAACATCTGCGGGCGGTATAAAACAGAAGCCCCAAAGCCCCAAGCTGCAGCAGCATTTGTATAATTTCCGGCCCTGTCTCACTGAAGCCGAACAGCGCCACACCCATGTAATTGACCAGCAGTGTTGCCGGCTGAGCGGAGACGATTTCATCCTCACAGATGGTTGCCCCCTGATAAATATGCCATGCCGAATAGGCATACGCACCGCCATCGTACGGGTCGGGCTGATTGAATTCAAAATACTTGCCCAGGCAAAAGGGGATCCCTGCCAGCAGCAGGACCGCGGCCAGCTCGACCATCCAGAGCGGAAATCGATTCGTGCCAGGTAAGGTCGGTTCAGGATGCTGGACGGGCTGCCTTGCTTTTCGCCGGCTCATAGACGTTCCTGTATAAAAAGGGATTTATATTTCTTCTTCGCGCTGCGGTGTTGATCCATAGATCTTATCGATGATATAAGTGGGGCGATCTTGTGATTCATGATAAGTTCGCACCAGAATCTCGGCCAGAAGACCCATCAGGACAAACTGAATCGCAGTGGTCATCAAAATCAGCGACACAATCAGCAGGGGATTCCGGTTCATCGATAAATGTTCCGGGGAAATGAATTTATAATACAAAACACCAAAAAATCCAAGAAGTGAACCCAGAAAGCTCAGTCCGCCCAACCCGCCGAATACATAAATCGGTTTGGTCGAGAAAGAGGACAAGAATTTAATGGTTATTAGGTCTAGAATTACTTTAAAGGTGCGATTCAGCCCGTATTTGGTTTTGCCTCGCGTCCGCGGGCGATGATTGACCGGCATCTCGGTTACTTTTTCGCCGCCCCAGCTTGCCAGGGCAGGGATAAACCGGTGCATTTCGCCATACAGTCGAATCGGGGCCAGGGATTCGGCCCGATACGCCTTGAGGGTACAGCCGTAATCATGCAGCTTGACGCCGGTGATTTTACCGATCAGACAGTTGGCAATCCGGGACGGAAGCGTTCGGGTCATCGGATTGTCCTGCCGGTCTTTCCGCCAGCCGCTGACAATATCATAGCCTTCGGCCAGTTTGCCGACCAGGGCTGGAATGTCTGCCGGATCATTTTGGCCGTCTCCGTCCAGCGGAACAACAATATTTCCCCTGGCATATTTAAATCCAGCACTCAAGGCTGCCGTCTGACCAAAATTTCTGCGGAAGTGAATTACCCGGGTATAAGGGTCGTTTTGGGCGATATCAATCAGGCCGGATAAACTGTTATCGGAGCTGCCGTCATCGACGTAAATAATCTCATAGATGAACCGCCCCTCAAGGGCCTGCGTAATTTCAGAATGAAGGGGTTGGATGTTGTCCGCTTCATTAAATACGGGTATCACTATTGATATCAGGGTTTTGCCCGATTCTGCCATCAAAAGACTCCGCTTAAAAACGTCGTAAAGTACGGCTATGATTTTACTTAGACAACAGGTTCTTGTAAAGTTCTATCCGTTTAAGAACCGAAAACAAAGTTGTTTATCTTCTTTATTGTGTTACACTATATAACTTGTTTATCGGCAAAAAAAGGATATAAAAAAATGTTTTTTGTGAGGACCAAAACAATGATTATGTCGCAACGTTTGGTTTCGGTTTGGGCAATGTTGATGATGGTGTCTTTTTTTGCACTGACAGGCTGTCAGGAGCAAGCGAGTTCTGCAGCAGTCGCAGTGCCAGAACCAGCAAAAGTTGAAGCAACGCCCAGCCCGGCTCCCGCTCCTGCTGCTGTTGCCCCGGTTAAACCGGCCCCGGTCCCTGCCGTCACCCAGACTCCCGCTGCCTCTGCGAATTCTCCCAGAATTCAGATCGAAAGCCCTGAACACAGTTTTGGCGTTATTGGGCCTGAAACCTACAATAAACATAAATTCAAATTCTCCAATTCTGGCAAGGGAATATTAAAAATAGACCATGTCCAGAGTACCTGCGGATGTCTCGTTCCGGAACTTACTAAAAAGGAATACGCACCAGGCGAAAGCGGCGAAATTGAAGTTACTTTCCATGCTCCCTCCTATGCCGGTCCGACATCCAAGCATTTGTATGTGATCAGCAATGACCCTGTATTCCCGCGTTTTGAATTAGTTATCAAGGCCATTGTTGAGGTAAAAGTAGTTGTCGATCCAAACCGAATTGAATTGTATCTAAACAAAGATAACGCTGGTATGCCAAAAATCAAGGTTAAATGTCTCGACAATCTGCCATTTGCCATAACCAGCTTTACCTCAAATGGCCAGGCCATTTCGGCCGAATTCGATTCACGAAAGAAGGCTGTAGAGCATGTTCTTTCTCCAAAAGTAGATATTTCCAAGCTGCAGGAACTCACCGCGGGGGTTATTCAAATCGGGGTTGATCATCCTCAGGCCAAGCAGGTCATGGTCAGCTATACTGCGTTGCCGGCCTTTGAGCTTCGCCCGCCGCGGATTGTCCTTCAGAATGCCGAACCCGGCGTAGCCATCAAACGCGAGGTCTGGATTGTCAATAATTATGGTCAGCCCTTCGAAATTGAAAGCATCCAATCCAGAAGCGGATATATGAAGGTTCTCAATCAGAAGAAAGATAAAGATAATTTAGGTCTCGAAATTGAGATCACACCGCCTAAACAGGAAGGTCCTGTTCGCCGATATATTACCGACGAATTGAATATTAAGATTAAAGACGGACAGACTTTAACGGTTCGCTGCAGCGGATGGTTTAAACTTTGAGAACGCTTCCGGGATAAATAATCCGAAATGGAACCTTCTGAGCCGATGGCTGTCTAAAAAGATAGCGAGCAGTGAATGAATCATCGCAAAAGAAGGTAACTTTCGGGATACCAGTATGTTACGAACATTACGCATAACCAGTTTTATCTTGTTCATCGCGGCGGTGGGGGCCGTGGTGTTTGTGCTGTTTTTCGCCTGGCGGCAGAATGCCGAGGTTCAGGCTTTTCTGGACCAGCCGTCGATTGTCGAGCAGCTGAAAAAGACGACCAATACCACAGCCCAGAAAGTGGATGCGATATCTCCATTAGTGGCACAGGCCGCGGCCTTTGCCCTGCGGATCGATCCGCCACCTCCGCCGGCTCCGCTTCCACAGCCCAAAACAGTTGAAAATCCTCGAACTCCGGTTCAGCCCCCGGTAACTCCGGTGGATGTGGGTATTAAACCTCCTGTAAGTACGGCCAAATTTGATTTGGTAGCGACTGCCAAATACAAGAGTCATCCTGAAAAGTCTCTGGCACTGTTGAACATGGTGTCCGAGGGATATAAATGGTATCGTCAGGGGGAGACGGTCGGGCGATTCACCATTCATGAGGTCAAAGAGGGCAGTATTGTTCTCTACCAGAATGGCAAAAAAGATACGGAATTATTTGTTCCGCCGCCGGCACCGGTGAAATCTCTGTTGAAGGCCGACCAGACAGCAGCAGCTGTTGTAAGAGGGCCGTCTTCGGTTTCCGAACAGCCGGCAGGAGCTGCACAGGCAGCCGCTGCCCATCCGGCAACTGGTGCCGAGCCGGTTTTATCGGACTCGGGCGAAAAGGATGCAGCTGGAGCGGTGCGTATCACGCGTACAGCCAGCCCGACTGGATCCTCGATCGTTCCCATTCGTCAGCCCCGACAACCTGAGCCGGAACCGACGATCGAAGAGAGAAAGCAGTCTTTAGATGAGAGTATCTCCGGAATCAAACAATTGATGGGAGAGGCTCGGGATGGTCAGACTGAAGCTGAGCGTCAGGAGGAAAACAAGGCCTGGATCGATTTGCTGAAAATACTGCAGCAGGAAAAAGAAAATCTGGACAAAGAAGCTGTAGCGGAACCCAAAAATCCAGCGGATTCTGCCAAAAGCAAGACAAAGTAAATCTGGAAATGCACTATTGAGATAAAAAAGCGAAAAAGCCATAGAAAATCGTCGCAAATAAGGATAGATGCGTCGGTTTTTTGACGAAAAATAATGATGCGAGGCGAGAGTTTCGCAGGGACGAATGGACTCGGTTATAAAAGCCGGAACCAACCGGCTTCTTTTTTGTCTATTAAGGATAGCTCTGATGCGTATGAGTCAGCCCGAAGCAGCGGCAGGTTACGGATTCATGCAACGTCAGAAGGCTGCGGTAAATAAAGACCTGTAAAGCCCTTTATTCTGTTGGGCACGGAACAACATTGGAGTGGTATATGCTTTCGAAAAATGGTTTACGGAAACAATCGAAACAGGGACTGGCGACGGGGATTCTGGTTGTGCTGACGGGGTTAGCTCTTTTGTCGGTCATGCCGACGAATGCCCGGGCGGAGTCTGCTCTTCGCAGCCGGGTCTATGGCTTCCGCAACACCGACAACCAGCGGGCCGTTCAACTGGTCAATCAGCTTGGCATCAAGGTCACCATGGATGCCCATTCCCCTTCGGTGGTGGTCTTGACCAGCGATGATTCGAACGAACTGACTCGGGCTTATACCCTGATGGAGATGCTGGACCGCAAGGAACCGGTAGAAATGAAAATCCTCGGCCAGATTGCCGAAAGCGAATCCAAGGCCCAACTGGACCAGCTTCAGGCGCAGACCAAAAAGCTGCTGCCGGGGACATTGCTTGATCCGCCCGCCAAAGGGGGCAGTTCCAGGCCTGTCATTATCGATGTTTATAAAGGCCAGCTGCTGGTCATGGCTCCTGCCAGCGAGATGACCCAGATTGAAACCGCCTGGCAGACGCAGCAGGCCCAGTCTCCGACGATTACCGCCGCGCAAGCTGCTCCGGTCCCGGTCTCTCCGATAAAAACAGTTGAACCCAATACCGTCCAGCCGGTGGTGGAGCAGCCTGCTACCGAGCCCAATCAGCCGGTCGAAACACAGGTGATTCCCCAGCCCCAGCCGACAGAACCCAATCAAATGGCACCCGAGGCCGAACAGCCGGGGATTGACTTGCTGAATGCTCTTGCAGCCGAAGCGCAGGCTGTTGATGAGCCTAATCAGCCAGCTATTCAAGTTGAGGCGGCAGTGGTGCCGACTCCTGTGGCCGAAGCGAATGTCCCTGAGCCGGTTGCCGAAGGGGATGATGCGGCGTTCAAGAAGATCGTTGAGCAATTGATGAAACAGGCCGCCGAGGAAGAAGCCGCAATCGGGGCTGAAGCGGCAGCTCCAACACCGCAACAGTCGGAAGCCCCCGGGCAGCCTGAAGCCAAACCCAAAAAAATCGAAACCGCCGTGCCCGCTAAAGCCGACGATGCCAAAATTAAGACGGCGGCTCCGACTCAGCCGGTGATATCCAAGGACGAAGAAGAACTGGAATTGACGATTACGGTTCCTGAAAAAGTCGAGATTAAGCAGTTGATAGAACTGGTAGGCAAGCAGCTGGGTCTGAATTATATGTTTGATGAAACTCAGATTCGGGGCGAAGTTACTCTGAAGATTAACGACGGAAAAATCAAAGTTCGGGATTGTTATTCCCTGCTGGAATCAGTCTTGCGATACAAGGGATTTGTGATGACCCGCCGCGGCAACCTCGTGACCATTCTGCCGGTGGCACAGATGCCGCAGCTTGGCGACCCCACGCTCCGCAAGGAAGACGAACCGATTGAGCGCGGCGATGTGATTATCAGCAGTGTCTTTGAGCTTAAGCATATCAATGTCAATAATGCCAACAATATCCTTCGGCAGATGAATCTTGGCGTTGCCAATCCGCCTCCGATTCTGATCAGCGAAACCAATACCATGATTATCACCGATTATGCCTACCGGATGGACAAGATTGCCGAAGTCCTGCGCCTGATTGATGTGCCGGGGACGCCGAAGAAATTCACGCATCGTCAGCTTCAGTATATGCAGGCCGGCGAACTGATTCCGCGGCTTCAGAAACTGGCCACCCAGCTTCAAAGCCTGAACATTACGGTTGGGACCACCGCCTCCACCCCGGCGGTTCCCACCCCCAGACCCGTGGTCGTTCCCGGCCAGCCGGCTCAGCCCGGCCGGCCCGTTCAGACGCAGACCGGGCCTCAGGCGGTGACGACCGGCATCCAGAATGAGATTACCGTTTATCTGGACGCAGATGAGCGAACCAATCGCATCCTGATGATTGGAAACGAGGAACAGCTTAAGATGGTCGAGGAGCTGATCGACAGTCTTGACATCAAGGAGTATAACCTGCGGCGGGTCAAGGAGTATGAAATCAAAAATGTGGACGCTGCGGAAGTGATCAATGTGCTTAATGAACTGGGGCTCGCCAAAATCAGCGTCGGCAAGCAGACCCAGCAGCCGACGACCGGCATCACCCGTCCGACCGCTCCGGGTCAGCCGGTACAGCCGCAAGCCGCTATGCAGGCTGCCTCTCAACAGGCCGCCGGGACGGATCAACCGTTCATTTCCATTCGTCCCAACACCAACTCGCTGCTGGTCAATGCGACGACCGAACAGCATGAAGATATCGAACTGGTTATCAAGCATATTGATGTGGAACAGAAAGACCAGCGCACCATCCGGGAATATGAAATTCAGAACGTCGATGCGATGGAAATCGTCAGTACCCTCGGCGATCTGGGGATCATCTCCAGGGACTCGGTTTCCTCCATCACCAGCTCCAAAGGGTCGATGTACGGCAGCAGTTCCACGTCGCGAATGAGTTCGCCTTACGGGACGACCGGCACTTCCCGCACCATGCCCGGCCAGATGACCCAGCCGGGAGTTCAGCAGCCCGGCCAGGAACAGACGGCGTTTTTGAGCCTGCCGACGGCCGAGGGCGGTACCGTCAGAGAATTGATTACCTCCGAACCGCAGATTTCGATACTCGAATCGACCAATTCGCTGCTGATTCACGCCACCCCGCGTCAGCA
>JAFGQP010000135.1 GCA_016935635.1 Sedimentisphaerales bacterium | reverse complement strand
TGTTTTTTTGTATGATTAGTAATGTTGTAAAGGATTTAAGTGGTGTTAAATAGTCTCAAATGGAGGTGGGATCGATGAAAAAGCTGACTGTTCTGGCTTTATTTTTGATGCCCGTCGCTGCGGAACTGAATGCTGCAGTACTGACGTTTGACATTAGTGGCCTTCCCAATGGGTATATTATTTCGAATGACTATGGGGATCGCGTATCCTGTTCCCAAATAGGTAATTTCCACTACGGATTAGAGTCTGGTGTAACTCCGAATATCACCGTGACTTATGCCGGGGATCACACCTGGTCGGCCTTTCCCACCTTCTGGACCACCGGCTATAATGATCTGTATAATGTCATCGAAAATGAATCCGATGGTGACACCGGATACCAGGTTATTTTTCAGGCCGATCCCAACGTCATTGTCCAATTGAAAAGCTTTGATGTGGGCAATTGGGGAGGACAACTCAATGTCCCTGAAATCAGGGTCACCAACAGCGACGGAACAATCCTTTTTCAAACGACTAACGTCACTTTACCGGCCAGTTCAGTAAAGCAGCATGTTCATTTCGACATGCCTCCAGATGTTCGGGGAACTAAACTCATCCTTCGGGTCGATACGACCAACCTGGGTGGTGCCAGTGACAACATTGGCCTTGACAATATTTGTTTTTCGCAGGATCCTCCAGTTCCTCGCCCATCGGTAGATATTGACAACAATGGAATCGTGGACCTCAATGATTTGATTTATCTGATCGAATACTGGCTGGTATTGCCTGCCCCTGTAAACCTTGATGTCGTTGTCGATTGCCGGATTGATCTGAACGATTTTGCCTGGCTGGCCTCCTTCTGGATGACTGCTCCTCTACTTTAAAACGAAGACGTCCATTGCCAATCTGTTATCCAGTTTATCACTGATTTCTGTCAAATCCAACACGCAGTTGTGTTTCCAGACATGAAGGATTCATGTCGATGAGAATATTCAATCAGGAATTTGGAGGTGTTTTTCAGAAAAAGCTGCTTGGCGTGTTTTGCATTTTGTGTTCATGTCATCAATTAAAACAGTTTTTATTACGTTAGCCGGGCAATCAAAATGTGTTTTTTTGCAACTTTTTTCTTTATTTTATGCGGTAAAGTGATATACTAAAAAAACTTTTGCATTGTGTAACTGTCTCAGGTAAAGGAAGTTACATTTTGTAAGAGGTTTGTTTGCAAGAAGTTGTGGATAGCGGGGAGCGTCATTTGGGACGCAGAGGTCGCAGGTTCAAATCCTGTTTCTCCGAGTACCGGTAAGGCCGGTTTTGCATAGTGTATGCTCGATGGGGTCGGATACCAGACAGCTTTTGTTGCATTGTGCGCAAAGTCTATCAGGCGGGAGATTGAGTTATGAGGATTGTTGATATTGCAGCTGCAGCAGGGGTATCCCCCTCCACCGTATCGCGGGTCATTCATGGCGGTAAAAATATAGCACCAGCCACCGCAGAACTTGTTCGGCGAACCATGAGAGAAATGGGCTACTATCCCGGTTCGAACCGGAAGGTGTTTGACGAGTCATCCACGACATCTTATCCCGATTTTTTACGGCGAGGTCAAGCCACGGTCCTGACTTTTTCGTACCAGTCCTGGCTGGATTCCATCTGCTGTCTGGATAACTTGAATTGTCTGTCGGCATCCCTGGTCCGTCACGGACTGGGTATGAATTATCTGCACTGGCCTAATACGTATTGCCTGCCGGCGGATTTATGTGAAATCACGGATGGATTTATTTTATTGCAGGGGCAGCCTCCTTCACCGTTGTGTCGTCAGATTCATTCCAAGCCAGTGGTTTCATTATTCAGCCACCCTACGACTCCTGGGGATCATATTCTTATGGGCCATTATCAGGCGGGTCACCTGGTTGGAGACTATTTCCGGCACAGAGGATTAGATTATCTGACGATGATGACACCCTGCAATCCTCCTGGTTATGCAGAGCAGCAGGCCGAAGGATTTCGGATTTTTTGTCGGCGGGAGCAGATTTCGTTTTCGGAATATCTGCTTGTGCCGCCTGCTGACGAGGTGCCGCTGGGACCCATTGCTGCCGAATGCATGATTGTGCAGGCGATGGAACAATTGATCGAACAAGCTCGATTTCCGGTTGGCGTCTTCATGCCTTCCTGCTGTCTGACAGCACTGGCCTATCGTTATCTTCAAACACGAGGGATTCAGCCGGGCAAAGATGTGCAGTTTGTTTGTCTTGGATATCAGGTTTCTGCAATCATGGGGCTGTGTCCAAGGCCGGCATATATTGATATGGGATTGTCGGAAATTGCAGAAAATACTGCTCAATTGTTGATTTTGCGGATAAAAAACCCTCAATCTGGACGTGGTTTGCAGGTTTCGGTTACGCCCAGGCTGGTGGCTGGCGAAAATTAACGCAAGTACTTATTTAAAAAGAAGATAAAAAAGAATACAGCAGGGTTTTCGGGTTTTGATTTTTCGGCTTGCTTTTCTTTTTTAACGTTTCTTTCAAAAATAGTTTTGCCTATATTCAATTTTAGGATTATTATTTACCTTATATTGATAAAACATTATCGAGGTCAAAAACTATGATGAAAGTACTCTTAGTTGATGATCATGAGATAATGCGGGAAGGTATCTGTGCTCTGCTCAAAAAACACGATGAGTTGGAGGTTGTTGGTCAGGCTGCGGATGGGCGTATGGCATTGGAGCTGGTCAACCAACTCAAACCCGATGTTGTAATTATGGACATTGGGATGCCGAATCTGAACGGCATAGAGGCTACCAGGCAGATGGTTCTTGAGCACCCGCATATCAAAGTGATGGCGTTGTCAACGCATTCCGACGGTGCAATTGTTGCCAAAATGATTAAGGCTGGTGCGACGGGCTATATGTTAAAAGAATCGGCTTTTTCCGAGCTGATGGATGGTTTGCGCACTATGGCTGATGGCAAGACCTATCTTTGCACTAAAATCGCCAAGGTGGTTTTTGCCGATTACATCAATCTTCTGACCAATCCCAAAGCTGACACTCAGGATGGATTAACCAGCCGGGAACGTGAAGTATTGCAATTGGTTGCCGAAGGGCACACGACCAAAGAAATCGCCCGTGTGCTTCATCTCAGTCCCAAAACCGTGGATTCTCATCGTGAGCATATTATGGAAAAACTCAGTATCCGGAATGTGGCCGGCCTGACCAAGTATGCGATACGGGAAGGCTTGACAGGCGCCTGAAACTCATAATACCAGTTTCATATCATTAAAAGAAAACATAAACCATCTTGTTATGCAGATAAGGGGATGAGTAGGGGGGTGTTGTTCAATAAGACACGAATGGCCTTCATTTCCAGTGTTATTTAGGGGGTTTTCTGAAGAAAAATCCGTATTTTCCCTATTAAGGCATGATGCAAATTCTGCCGATACATTGATTTAAGAATTGAATTCTATTGGTCCTGTCAGGTATGGCCGACATAGGCAATCAAATGAATCTCCTTTTTGAGGTTTACAGTTTACGTTCGTGTAGATCGAAGCCGGCTTAATAACCGGCTCGGTCTGCTTGTCTGTATATTGTAAAAGGTGCCATCATCGGCCCGAGCAGATGGAAATCCTCTCCTTTCAGGAGCAGAAGACTATCGCAGATTCGGGACAGAACAACTGTGTGATGAAACCCGCTTGTATCTGCAGCAGAAATGATTTGTGATAGTCCAAAATCAGCACAATAAGTGATACGTCTCAGGAGTAATGCAACAATGGGTCAACAGCAACACAGTCAGACAGACTGTACAGACAACAGCAGCCTTGTCGCGGTGCTGGAAGAGAATCTTCAGCTCAAACGGAGACTCCACCAGCTCCAGCAGGAGTTTTTTACCATTTTTGATTCCGTTCCGGCGATGATCTGGTATCGTGACCGGACCGGAAAGATTCTTCGTGCCAATCGATGTGCCGCGGCATCTGTTGGGATGGCGGTTCAGGATTTAAGCGGAAAAAATTATTACGAACTCTTTCCCGACGGAGCAGACAAGGCCCTCGAAAAAGACCTTCGGGTGATTCTGACCGGGCAGCCTATCTGCGGAAAAATGCGGCAATATGATACGGCGCAGGGGCAGAGCCGATGGGCTTTGGCTGACCGCATCCCTTATTATGATGACCAGGGCAATATCGCCGGGGTGATGGTTTTTGCACAGGATATCACCGAACGCAAACAGGCCGAAGAATCCCTTCTCAAGGCCAAGCAGGAAATCGAAAAGGCCAACCAGCAGCTTCGGGCCGCTGCCGAGAAATCGGCGATTCTGGCCGAAGAAGCCATGCTTGCCAACCGTGCCAAAAGTGACTTTCTGGCCAATATGAGTCATGAGCTGCGAACGCCGATGAATGCTATTATCGGATTTGCCGAAATTTTGCTGTCGGAAACCTTATCCGAAGACCAGAATCACTATGTCAAGACCATCCATCGCTCGGCCAAAAATCTGCTGGAATTGATTAACGATATTCTGGATTTTTCAAAAATCGAAGCCGGCAAACTCCATATTGAGATTGAATCCTGCAACGTGGATGAAGTGTTAAACGAAATCCGCGACCTGCTAGAAATGACGGCGGAAAAAAAAGGGATTCAATTATGCATTGAAAAAGAACTGTCGGTTCCGGGCGTGTTTTTCTGCGATCCGATGCGTTTGCGGCAATGCCTGCTGAACCTGCTGAGCAATGCCATCAAATTTACTGAGCGTGGACAGGTGCGACTGTCTGTCTCGATTCGTGAAATCTCCGGACAGAAACGCATCTGCTTTGCTGTCGAAGATACCGGCATCGGTATTCCGGTTGACAAGCAAAAAACACTGTTTGAGTCTTTTGTGCAGGCAGACGCCAAGACGGACCGCAAATATGGAGGAACCGGACTTGGCCTTGCCATTACCAAACGCCTGTGCAGTCTGCTGGGCGGTTATGTTCAGCTTCAAAGCCAGCCGGGACAGGGGTCCGTATTTACGGTTGTGCTGCCGTTTGCAGCCAGCCGAGAGGAAATGCTTGATTCGATTCAGCAGACAAAACAGAACAAGCCGGCCAAAGAAAGGTCTACACGCATACCCGGCATTAAACTTCTGGTAATTGAAGACAAGGCCCCCAGCCAGTTGGGAATGAATCTGATTCTCCGCCGGCAGGGTATCAATGTTCGCGTTGTTCCCTCCGAGCCGCAGCGTATTCAGCGTGCACTGGAGGATCGGCCCGATCTGATCATGCTGGATATGCAGATTACCGGCTTAGACCCCATTGAATTGGTTCACTCATTTCAGCGGCAGGGCGTTACCGCTCCGGTGATTGCTGTGGCCGATGAGGGAACCGAAGCAGTATGTCTGCAATTTAAAGCCGCCGGCTGCAGGGAATGTCTGATCAAGCCAGTCACTCGTATTGAATTGTTTCAGACGATTCAGCACTATGCTTTGCATGCCCATGCGGGGCAGTGCCGGCTGGATTGCACCGATATGCACCCCTTCGGGCTTGCATCGGAACTTTCAACAGAATTGAATACTTTGCTGAATAAATTGCCTGATTTACTGCAGCTTATCCCAGAGCTGCTCAATCAATCCAACCGACAGACTCTCAAGCGTGTGGCCCATCTTCTGGCCGAAATCGGATCGGCGGCCTCTCTTGCCGAGTTAACCGATAAAGCGACTGTGCTGGAAAACATAATTGAGGCCGATTCACAGGACAGAGCCGCAATCGATCAAATCATTGAAGACATTAAAGCCATCTGCAGGCAGATTGAATCCCCGGAGGGTATTGAGGCCCACTGTACTTGCCACGCTGATCAGGCAGATTGATCCGGCCGACCGTTTCAACATAGCCAGATCCATATTAGACAATCAAATCACAGGCTTCCGGCGGCATCCAGTGAGCATCTTTGCCGTCCCATTTGACATTGCAGCCTATGGGGTTAGTCATGGATTTAGTGATGGTTTTGCCGGCAATCAGTTCACTGAGGGCGTTATCCAGGTCATTGATGGTCATCTTGCTGGTGTCACGCGGGTTATCCACACCCCGGCCGGTGTAAACCAGTTTTCGAGCCCGGTCAAACACAAAGAAGTGAGGTGTGCGAAGAGCTCCGTAAGCCCGGGCGATAGTCTGTGTCCGATCATACAGATACAGCCACGGGAATCGGTGCTGATCCATGCGTTTGATCATTTCGGCGAAGGAATCTTCTGCGTAGGTATTGGGGCTGTTGGAATTGATGGCGACAAATTGTACCCCATAAGGAAGGAATTTGACGGCCGTCTGTCGTGTTACCTCGTCTGAACCTTTGACGTAAGGGCAATGGTTACAGGTAAAGAAAATAACCAGGCAATCCGCATTTTTGAAGTCGACGAGTGTGTAAATTTTTCCATCCGTTGCCGGTAATTTGAAATCCGGAGCAAAGTGCCCCAGCTGTACTGTAAAGGCCATAGTCTGACTCCTTTCCATGCCGGAGGCATGATCGTGTTGTCTTGGACCTGTAAAAAAGGATTCATACTCCTGTTTTTTTACGGTCAATGGAACAATCAGTATATTATCCCTATACTATCGTATTTGGGTTTATGTTCAGGGGAACAGTGCAAGTTATTGCTTGTCTTGACACATGCAAAAATCAGACGGGAGGGTAAAAAAGATTGCCGGTTTCCGCCGGATGGATATAATCCCACTGGAAACAGTGTTGATAAGAGATTGCAAGGCTTAGTTTTAGGAGAACAGCGATGCAAAGACGGGATTTTTTGACTGCCTCATGTCTGACAGGATTGGCTGCATGTGGAATGGGGTCCGGCCTGGCCGGTGCCGCCGAGTCCGGCAAAGACTTCTTCGAACTGCAGAAGATTTTGTTTGATGATGACAGTCAGACAGAGGCGTTTTACCAATATATGGCAGCGGCCGCTATCCCTGCCCTGAATCGCATTAATATCAATCCCGTAGGGGTATTTGTCCCACAGGACACGGCAAATGTTGTTTATATTCTTCTGCGGCATCGCAATCTGGAATCCGTGGTGACTGCAGGGAGCAAATTGCTGGCCGATGCGGTGTATCTGAAAGAGGGGGCAGAGTTTCTGAATGCTCCGGCCGAGGCTCGCGCTTTCAAGCGCATCGAAAGTTCCCTGATGGCAGCATTTGACGGGATGCCTTCGCTGGCGACTCCGGTCAAGGATGCCGGACGGATTTTCCAGCTTCGCATTTATGAAAGCCCCAGTGTTAAAACCGGACTGAAAAAGATTGACATGTTCAATGAGGGTGAACTGGAAATATTTCGAAAAACCGGCCTTCATGCAGTATTTTTTGGTCAGACTCTCATCGGACCGCTTATGCCCAATTTGACATATATGCTGGTGTTCAAGGATGCTCAACAGCAGCAGGATAACTGGAAGGCATTTGTTTCCCACCCGGACTGGCAGAAAATGAAAGCCATTCCCGAGTATGCGGACAAGAAGATTTTATCCAATATTACCAATATGGTATTGAAGCCGGCAGACTGCTCTCAGATTTAAGCAGTCCTATCAGCTCTTGCTTTCGGCCAGCAATCGTGAACGGACTTCAGTCAGATAGGACAGCATCTTGTCAGCCTGCTGGCGGACTTTGGCATCGGGATGATTGACCCGGCTGTTCCATTTGCGGTATTCTTCAGTCAGCCGTTTAAGCGTTTCTTCAGCAGTCAGGGTTGGATCGATTCCCAATACACAAGCCGGATCAGGATTTTCCTGGGCATCCAGGGGCAGATATTTCTGATAAATGGCCTGAAAGCGGTCTGTTGGTAATTCAATCCGCTCCGACAGGTTTTTGAGCCAGTCCTGCAATTGACGGCTGACCGGCTGTGCCGCGGAGGCAATTTTGACACACACTTCAATAAGCCCGAATCGAAAATTTGTATCGGCTCGCTGGATTAGAATTTCACAGGCTTTATCCAGGGCCTGCTCCGGAGTTTCCGAGGGGATGACTTTATGAACATCAATCGTAAAATTGGCTGCGGAATGATTTACGCATTCATTCAGCCAGTTTTCAATCAGTTTCTGTTGTTCCGGATTAGGCTGATTTTCGGCAGCCTGATGAACCAGAATATAGCCCCCGGCCAGAATCTGTTCGAGCCGTTTTTCAAAATCCAGATAGCCTTCCGCTGCGGCAACAAAGTAGTTCAGTGTTGTCCTGGCGACAACCAGTTCCCGTCCTGTGCCCGCCTGGGTGATACGGGTCGTAAATTGCAGCAGACGCTGGCCGCGTTTTGGGAACCGCAGGACATCGCATCCCAGCTCCAGCACCGTACGCCATTGCGGCAAAATTGCATCACGGCCCGGAATGATTCCATTATGAGTCTGATAAAAGAATTCCATCCCTTCGGCTCGTTTCATGTTTGGCTGGGTGCACAAGATGCGAAGCGGTTCAAGCAGACCTTCAGTGATATCGACAATTTCCACCGATACGTTGGTATCGCATGAATCACACGGAGTGGTAATCCGTCCTCGCATGGACACGACGAGCATGTCAATTTCCGCCCCATCAACGGATTTTCCCAGCAGTTCGACCCGATTTTCAAAATGATAAGGGTCCAGCCCTTTTAGTCCGGGCAAGAAACTTCGCAGCCTCGGTAAGATCCATACCAGGGAGGCGGTAATAATTGCTGTCAGAATGATAATCGCCGCGGTATTCATGGTAATATCGCTATTGAACCTTCATTTTCTGCAGGGTTTCGGCCTGCTGATGAACATGGTTCTGTGACAATTCACCGTCTTTGCCAATGCAGAATTCCACTTCAAGCTTTCGGCCGGATTCCTGATCTTCAAATTCACAATGCATACGCTGGTTGGCATCGTAGCTGTATTCCACGCGAATGGGTCTGCCTGCGGCACGCCCACCGGGCAGTTCGAAGATCTCTGTGGCAATTTTGTTGACAAAATCAGGATCCTCGTCCTCGCCCTGTGTAATCATGACCTGCAGTTCGGTCTGGTTTTCGGCCATGGTATAAAATGTCTGCGTTGTCGAACAGGGCAGCGGTGTGTTTTTCTTCAGCAGGATGGTGTTGCGAACCACGTGCCGCCCGGTCTGCTCATCCAGGGGGGCACAAATCGTGCCATAACTGTGGTTGCAGACATCTTTGAGCTTGACATCCCGCAGGCCCCCGGCAATGCCCTGCGGCACAGTTTCGGGTTTTTCCCGCAGCATGGTCAGGCCGGCATGAATTGCGGCGCCGAGGGCGACACATTCGTCGACATTGACTGCGACCTCGGGTTCAAATCCGAATTTTTTGCCTAAGCGCTGCTGCACCATGGGAATTCGTGTTGATCCGCCGACCAGCAGAATTTTATTGATGTCTTGTGGAGCGGATTTGGCCTCATCCAGTGCAACATCAATCAGCATTTCAGTGCGGGCAATCAGCGATTCGATGGCATTCTCGAATTGTTCCCGTGTGATTTCAATGCGAGCGCTGCCGCTGGCTCCGTAAAGCACTTTCTTGGCGCTGTTGCGGCGCGACAGGGTTTTTTTGACGTCTTCGGCCTCGTCTTCGAACTTAGCCATATCCTGATCGTTCTGAATCAGTTTAGTATTGCACTGTTTCTGGTATTCCTGTTCGAACAGCTCGATAATTTTATGGTCGAAGTCAATGCCGCCCAGAGCATGATCACCCTGGCTGCACAGAATCTTCATGTTTTTGCCCTTGATGTCCAGAATGGTTACATCAAAGGTGCCGCCGCCAAGGTCATATACCAGGACACGCCCGCTGATGTCATGGCTGGCGGCATAAAACAGGGCTGCAGCAACGGGTTCATTGACGATACCGATGACATTCAGTCCAGCCAGTGTTCCTGCATCCATGGTTGCCTTGCGGCGGGTTTCATCAAAATGTGCGGGGACAGAGATGACAACGTCGCTGATGGCCCCGTGTTCTTTTTCGGCATCCTGTTTGAGTTTTTTCAGAATCAGACTGGAGATTTCCTGAGGTGTCCAGGGGTGTTCGTCAATCGCCTTGGTCCAGTCGGTGCCCATATAACGCTTGACAAATCGCACCGCTCGCTCCGTATTGATCTGCCGACTGTTGATAGCCTCGATACCAACCCGTACGCCGCCTTCTTCCTCGTCGAAATACACGGCTGACGCCGTAATACGCTCGCCTTCGCTGTTGGGTATGATTTCCGGCCGGCCGATAGGATTCAGCATTGCAATAGCCGAAAATGTGGTTCCAAGGTCAATTCCAACTAATTTTGTCATAATCAAACTCCAGAATATAAGTCAGTCAGGCTACTCAAACAGCTTGACCTGGGCACAACGGACAATTTTGACTTCTTCGTCACTGATTAAATATTGGTACCCGGGCCGCAGGACGCGTGCAATCGTACTGCTGCGTTCCGGCTGATCATTGGGTTCTTTTTCATGAATTGCTTCAGCGTACCGCTCAAGCCCTTTGTAATCCGCCCCGATATCCGGCTCAAATTGCTCCACGCCGCTGGATTCCAGTGCAAACGACAATTCATCACGAATCTCTTCCAGTGATTGAGTCTCTTTGTCCTGCTGCCGGGCGATGCGAATGCGGTCCGAAATATTATCGATGGAGCGGATAATACGCAGACAAAAACGACGAATCAGCATCCAGTCATAACCGTCCTGAAGTTTCTTCATCTGGTCCTGCTGCTTGGCGGCAAACTGACGAATCGCTGAGACTTCTTCGGTTAATTCGGACAAACTGTTCAGCACCGGTTCAGTGGTCATCATCTGAGGTTCAGATGAAAAAGCGTCCTCCTGAGCTGACGCGGCTGCCAATCCCAAAGAACAGGTGGATAAACCGGCTGTTTTGCGAGCGGAACGGATAGACTCAAAATATCCCACATCACGCAGTGAAGATTGTGTATCGGATTCCAGTGCCGGCGAGGGACTGTGTTCCTTGTCAGGCTCTGGGGTGTCTGCTGTCGGGGCGGGTTGTGTTTTGACCAGAGGCTCGGCGACTTTTTGCGGTTTCAGAACCGGTTTTTCGTCGGTGATTTGTTCTTCCTGTTTTTGTTTTTTACGAAGGAAGATTGTTTTGACCATCCAAATGAGTGTAACCAGGGTTAGGATGAAAACACCCGACCCCAGACTCACCGAGGAAGCCACAATGATCATTTCCCGTGTTTCACGATTCTGGCGGAACTGATCGACTTTGTCCTGCCAGCCGGGTCCATACATAACTTCAGCCAGTTCTTCAGGAACCGTTTTGCTGCCATTGGCCAGATGCACCATATCAATGGCAAGCTGTTTGTCCTGATTCTGCTCAAGCTGCCGCTGTATTTCCGAACCACCAAAGATTCCATGACCCCATGGAGTATCATTTTTTTGTTCCGGCTTGAGGGCATTCCATTGCTGATAGCTTTGGAGATACTGGTCTGTTTTATCTTGTATCTGGCTTTGCCAGACACGAATTTGCGCCTGCTGGCTGGCCTGGTTGGTTATTACAGACCAAAGCCCGACCGCTCCCGGCACGATCAGCAGAATTGCCCAAATCAGTAATCCTTTTTTACTCATAAGATTAATTATCAGAGTTTTTAGTTCAAATATCTCTTCTATAACCACACTGTATCTGTAAAAAACTTACATAACGCCGATATATCGGTCAAATTAAGTTTCGGGATAAGAAGGATATTCGTACAAAATAAAAGGTTCAAATTGAAAGCAGAGGGCTATTGTGAAGAGCTTGGGTCCCATAACAAAAATATGTTGCTGCTGGGCAGAGAAATGGTTATCGGGCGTACAGGGATTACTCTGAGGCAGGCAGTGTATTCAGAAGATTACTGGCCTGTTCCGCCCAGAGGGTCTTGGGATGATTGGTGGTCAGGCTGTTCAGCAGGGCGCGCGTTTCACTCAGTGCCGCCTTTTTGGCTTCAGGCTGATTTTGTGTATTTTTCCAGATACTGATTTTGATAACGCCCATCTCATATAAAGCCTGTACCATGGCATCTGTAGAAGGAAAGGTTTCAATGATTTCTGTTAATTTCTGAATTTTCAGCGAGATGTCAGGAATAATCAGTGCCTGAGCCAGCATAATATTGTCCCGTAAAGGGTCTGATACATCGGTTGATGCCAGCAGGGAAACTAATTTGCCCTCATAGTCAAGACGGTAGGGATTCAACATGACAAATTCCGCCAGGCGCTGTTTGGATTGCGGGGTTGTGCCCTGATTCTCACGTGCGATTAAAAAACGCAATTTTTTCATGCGGAAGGATAGGTCCCGTAATTTCGATGCAGTCATGATTGTTCTGGCCGGCTGATTAAAAGCACTGAAAAGGCCGGAAGGGGGGCTGACCGGCTGATTTTCATTTTTTTGAATCTCTGCGGCAATCAGTGAAATGGAAACATCACAAAGTTCTTCGGCTTTTTCAAATTTGCCGCGTCCGGCCTCATGCATGGCGATACGCCAGCGGGCTTCAAGGGCCTCGGGGCTTGATGGAAAGGCATCGTACAGCTTCTGCCAGATCAGAATGTTCTCATAATAGGGATAATCGCTGTAAAACCGCAGGTTTTCGGTTTGACCAAATTGCCGGATGTGGGGCGACATCTCCAGCAGTAACGCTTTGTAGTACAGGACAATCGGCATCCGGTCACTCTTGGGCCATTTCTCAATAAATCGCTCATATTGGCGAAGCAGCATTTGTCGCTTGGACTGGTATAAAAAAGATTCCGGCAGGTTTTTTTGAATCCACTGCGGCCAATTGCCATACACAAGCTGATTCTGGATGTCAGCCTTCAGTTTTTCTCGCAATTGCAGTGATTCCGCCGGATAAAAATGGCCTTGCAGCCAGCTTCGGGTGGATTCATCCTGCATAATTTCATCAAGGGTTTCCGTCAGTGAATGGTCGTGGAATTCATCCGCTTCTTCAGGGCTTGAGCCGGCGACATAAAGCTGATAATCCAGCTCTGAAAAGCCAATTTTGTCATAAAACATCCATGAGGCTACCGCCAGAAGCACAAAGCTGGTAAACCAGACCCCTCCGGGTTTATAGCGATTATAATGTCCGATAATCAGAATAACGGCAGACATAAACAGGCCTGTCAGCCAGGCATACAGCCACGGAGCGTAGGAAAAGCCCCAGCGGATGGGATCGATGCTTTGGTAGCCGCCCCAGATAGCCCAGTAGGCAACCTGTGGTGCCATACATAAGGCCACAGAAATAAATCTGGAGCGGAATCGCAAAGGCCTGCAGGCAACGGCAATACAGCTTGCCAGCAAAAATACCCCGAACAGCCCAAGTCGGGACACCAGCATCACAGACAGGATCATAGGAATGCTGTAGCGAAAACTCAAGAGCTGGCTGGTCAGAACCGGCACCGTGGCCAGAATACCCATCAAAATGCCCAAAACTATAATTTGCCACGGATATTCATAGATGCTCAGGGGTAAATCGACAAATCGTCCGATATTCCAGAACTCCGGTCGGAAAAGCCCCAGCAGGCTGACCGATAAATCCTCCCCAATCAAAAGCCTGCTCCAGAAGAAACATGCAGTCAGGTACACTGCAATGGACAGACCCCAGCACAGATGCACATTCGTGTGGCTGTAGTGCAAGGCGGGCCCGGCCGTCATAAACGACTTGGACGGTACCGACTGAGGTTTGTTTGAACCGTTTTCTGCCATTACAGTAAAAAGCCGGTTTTGAGGACCGGCTTTATCTTTTTGTGTTATTAAGGCCGACAGATGCCGGCTGTTTGTGTCAGGCGCTTTCGCCGCGAATCATGTCGGCAATTTTCATCAGACGGCTGATATTGTCACGTTCGGCTTCACTGAGTTTGCGGTAAATGTACTTAATCTGTTCACCCACTTCCGGAATGACAACATGCTCCAGAACATTGACCCGACGACGGGTACTCATCAGTTCCGTAGCCAGCAGCTGGGCCTGTTTTTCTCTTTCGGCAAGCTCCATAAGGCTGTCAAAAGCCCGGTTCAGTGCCCGCAGGGCGATATCCAGCTCGCCGCTGGTACTGCCGAAACCATAGGCTATGATATCACCCTCAAGCTGCTTGGTCAACAGGGGAACCCGAACGCTCATAATGCTGGCAAAGGAGATGGCAAGGCTGAATTTGGCCGTGGGGACTTCCATTGCAGCCCGGATATGCTCCGGCTCCATGGTTGCCCGTGCCATCATAAACCGGCGGGTGGTTTCCAGTAGTTCCTGCTCGACCTTCTGCCGCAATCCCTTCAGGGCGCGGGCGATATTGACCAGT
>JAFGQP010000134.1 GCA_016935635.1 Sedimentisphaerales bacterium | reverse complement strand
GTCATCCTGATACACCATCGACATTAAAAGGAAATCCCAATGGATTTATGTCTGCTTGTCTGTGCGATTATAATACTGGCCTTTGGCGTTGTCTTCAGCATTGAGCTTGCTTTGGGGAACAGATCCGTGCGCTTCTTAAAAGATGTCTCCCGTGCCTCTTCGACAGCTTCCAGAGTCTCCATTATTGTCCCGGCCCGGAATGAAGAACAGAAAATTGAACAGGCCCTGATTTCCCTTCTCCATCAGGATTATCCCGACATCGAGATTATCGTTGTGAACGATCGCTCTACCGATTCCACAGGAACAATTTTGAATACTCTCTCGCTCTCGTATTCACATCTCAAGATACTCCATCTGTCTGAATTGCCGGCAGGATGGCTGGGAAAGAATTATGCGCTGTATACCGGTTCTCGCTGTGCATCAGGAGAGTACCTGTTATTTACAGACGCAGACGTCAGCCTGGCCCCCTCCGCCATCAGCCGGGCCGTTCATTTTATGGAGGACTACGGAGTTGATCATCTTGTTTGTTCCCCTGTGATAAGAGTCCGGGGACTGATGCTGAAGATTATGATCGGAACCTTCCTGTATCTGTTCATCAAGATAACACAACCCTGGAAGGCACGAAATCCAAAGAGCAGGCGATTTATGGGCATCGGGGCCTTTAACTTCATTCGGCGGCCGGTGTATCAGGCCATCGGCACCCACGAAGCGATCCGGATGCGGCCGGACGATGATATGATGCTGGGGAAACTGGTGAAATCCAGAGGCTGCAAACAGGATGTTCTCAACGGTATGGATATGGTTGAACTGGAATGGTATGCCTCACCGCGGGAGATGGTTGACGGGATGCTGAAGAATGCCTTTGCCGGGGCCAGTTACAGCGTCATGCACATTGTGGCTGCTTCGTTGGGACTGATGTTGGGATTTGTCTTTCCTTATATCGGGGTGCTGCTGACGGGAGGAATTACCCAGGGACTTTACGGCCTGATCATTTTCGTATCGATCTGCTCCTATTGGGACAATGCGCGATACTTCAAACAGGCACGATGGCTGGGGATCGGTTTGCCTCTCGGGGCGATGTGCATACTTTATATTTTATGGAATTCAACCCTGAAAACTTTGTTTAACAACGGCATCTACTGGCGAAACACTCACTACTCACTTGGCGAGTTGAAAGCAAACAAGGTATAGTTGACTATTCTTTGGCCTTCTCTATCCCGGCATTTTTTTGTGCCTGCTGGATGAATTCCATCAGCGATGTCATTTTGGGTTTAGGAGGGGCAACAATGGCTTTTATCTGTTCCTCTGTGAAATGTTCCTGCATGAACTGCTGAATATCAAATGTTTCATACCAGCAGTCAAATATTTTTCGACAGGGTTGTGATGCAGCGCCTTGTCGGCAGTAGACAAAGGGCACTTCATGCCCCAGCAGGCGGCAGTAGATTTTTTTGTCATCATGCCGGTCGATACTCATCGCCTCGCCTTTCCTGAATTTTCAAAAAGTATTATTCTGTTCGATTATAGCATCAAGACGCCAAATAAACAATCCGGCAGGCATAAAAAAACTTTTCTGTGCCTTTTTAACCGGTATAATCAGGCAAAAACACACATTACCTTACTTTTTTAGGAGTATCGTATGAAACTGCGAATTTTGGGCTTGTTATGTTGGATTGGAATCAGCAGTTATTGTGTCGGGGCGGCTAACCTGGAAAAAGGATTCAGCACCCCCCCTGACGAGTCGAGGCCCCATACCTGGTGGCATTGGATGAACGGCAATATTACCCGCGAGGGAATTACCGCCGACCTGGAGGCCATGGCTCGTGTGGGTGTCGGCGGGGCACAGATTTTTAATGTCGGCGATGAAGGCAGTGTCGATATCCCGACCGGACCGATCATGTATCTGAGTCCGGAATGGCTGGAGTTGGTACACCACGCCGCACAGGAAGCCAAGCGGGTGGGCGTCGAGTTGTGCTTTCATAACTGCGCCGGGTGGTCCAGCAGCGGCGGGCCGTGGATAACCCCGGAACTATCGATGCAGAGGGTGGTCTGGACGGAAACACAAGTTACACCGGACAGCCCTGAGACGATTAAGCCGTCACAACCGAAGGCAAATCTGAATTACTACCGCGATATTGCGGTGCTGGCATTTCCCACACCCGCGAATACTTCTTTCCGGATTAAAAACTCCTCAGCAAAGGCAGGATTTGACAGCCCCTATGGCATCCAGCCTGATGTTGAAAATGTACCGACAGAAGCCGTTATCGCGTTTGACAGCGTGATCGATTTGTCTGACAAGATGGATGCTTCAGGTCAATTGAACTGGAAAGCCCCCGTGGGATCATGGACGATCCTTCGAATCGGCCACACCACCACCGGCAAGACCAACCACCCGGCGCCAACGTCGGGGCTGGGGCTGGAATGCGACAAGCTGAGCCGAGAAGCTCTTGATGTACATTGGAACAGCGGCGTCCAGCCGGTGCTGGACAAGCTGGGAACGCTTGCCGGCAAGGTTCTCAATAATATTCTGGTCGATAGCTACGAAGTCGGCCCCAACAACTGGACACCGAAGATGCGAGCCGAGTTCAGGCAGCGACGGGGCTATGACCTGCTGTCGTATCTGCCGACGCTGACGGGGCGGGTCGTGACCAGCGGCGCCGTCACGGAACGGTTTTTGTGGGATTATCGCCGAACCTTTTCCGATCTGTTTGCGGATAACTATTACGGCTATTTTGCGGATAAATGTCACCAACGCGGATTGCTCTGTTCGGTCGAGCCGTATGACGGTCCCTTTGAATGCATGGCGGTCGGGGCAAAGGCCGATATCATTATGGGCGAGTTCTGGGTTGGCGGCGGTATGAATCATACGCTGAAGTTGGCGGCGTCGACCGCTCATACCCACGGACAGACCTATGTCGGGGCAGAGTCGTTCACCTCAAGCCCCGAGCAGGGACGCTGGCAGAACCACCCCGGCTCGCTCAAGATGCTGGGTGACAAGGTCTGGTGCATGGGCATCAACCGCTATATCTTCCACCGCTATGCTCATCAGCCGTGGCTGAATGTGCTGCCGGGGATGACGATGGGACAATGGGGAACTCATTTCGAACGGACGAATACATGGTGGGAACCCGGCAAGGCATGGATGAGTTATATCGGGCGCTCACAGTTCCTGCTCCAGCAGGGACATTTCGCGGCGGATGTCCTGTTCTTCGTTGGCGAGGCGGCGCCGAATGGTTCGGTCGGTGACGATGCATTACAGAGAGCCGGTTATGATTTTGATATGTGCGGCACCGATCTGATCGACCGTCTAACCGTTGAAAAGGGAATGATCGCCCTGCCAAGCGGAATGCGCTATCGATTGCTGGTATTGCCTGATACCCGCTTTATGACCCCCACGCTGGCCGGGCGAGTGCGAGATTT
>JAFGQP010000133.1 GCA_016935635.1 Sedimentisphaerales bacterium | reverse complement strand
GGCTCAGAACCGCGATAAAAATGGCCGTCCTTGACATGAATCCGATCCTGTTCGGTAATGGATTTATAATTCTGCTTGATTTCTGATTCGGGATTTGCTTTGGCGGGAATCACAAAAGGCACAAAGGTCTCGGCTTGACTCCATAATCCGATAGTGACCATAATGAATAGGGCATAAATCCGTTTCATATCTGAACTCCTATAAAAATGGGGTGGTTCTAGTTTTCTTTTCATTATTAGACGCAGGAGACATCTTTCAGGATACGTAGTATACATATTAAATAGGCAAGCTTACACGAGAATATCTATAGAGAACCGCTATTTTTGGTCTATGCAGGATAAATTTGGCCGGATTTTTCCAAAAAAGTGCCAAAATTAGTATTGATTTTTCTGCGTTTTGAACTATTATCTATTCCCTCTTTCGCGGGTGTAGCTCAGTGGTAGAGCGTCACGTTGCCAACGTGAATGTCGTCGGTTCAAGTCCGATCACCCGCTTTGAATTTGGGCAAAACACGATGTGTGCAGCCCCGGTCAATTGTTCTTTAAATTATTTAAATACAAAGCTTAAGCGAGTTATCGACTAAAATAAATAGTCTGGCGTTGGTCGCTGAAGTATCGGATATTCGCCTTTGGGCGTTTATTGGACATGACAAACCAACGACAGACGTCGTTGGTTTTTTTATTGTATCTTCAATACTTTTAAATGGTTAGGAACCAAATTATGGCAAAGAAGAAAAAAGCGGAACAGGAACAGCCGGCCGAGCAGGCCGAGGTGAAAAGCAACGTAACGATAGAAGATATCGGACCTTGCAAAAAGAAAATCACGGTCGAAGTTCCCGAAGCCAAGATTAAGGAAAATCTGGATAATAAGTATAAAGAACTCAAGAAAGATGCGATGCTTCCGGGTTTCCGCAAAGGCCGGGCACCGCTGAGGCTGCTGGAAAAACGCTACGGCACCGATATTCACAAGCAGGCCAAGCTGGAATTGATGATTGATGCGGCCCAAACAGCGATGAAGGATAACAATCTGGACGTCCTTGGTGATCCCAATATTGACCACGACAAGGTGGAATTGCCCGAATCCGGCCCGATGACTTTCTCGTTTGAAGTAGAAGTTCGTCCGGAATTTGAACTGCCCGAGCTGGAAGGCATCGCAATTGAAAAGCCCGTCGTGGAAGTCAACGACGACAAGGTCAACGAAGAGATTCAGACGATGTGCCGTCGTGCGGGCGTCTGGACACCCAAGGATGGCGAAGTGGGTGCCGATGACCAGCTTATTGCGGATGTAGCGCTGACCGTTGAGGGTGCCGCTGAACCGGAAAAATATGACAATACCGAAATTTATGTCCGCAAGACGGGCTTTGTCTCAGGTATTCCGGTGGAAGATTTGGATCAGCTTGTGGTTGGCGCCAAGGCCGGTGAAGTGAAAAAGACCACCGTCAATGTGCCAGCAACGTTCTTCAATGAACAGTACCGCGGCAAAAAGATCGATGTGGAAATTACCATCAAAGAGGTCAAGGCACTCAAACCTGCTGAACTGGATGAAGAAATGCTCCAGCGGTATGGATTTGAGAGCGAAGAACAGCTTCGTGATTCCTTCCGTCAGCAGTTGACCGAACAGGTTGAACGCCAGGCGCGTTCCGCCATGAGTGATCAGGTGCGTGAATATCTGCAGGAGAATATCAAGATTGATCTGCCCGCGGATGTGGTGGCCGACCAGTCTCTGGCAATTCTCCAGCGGCAGTATGCCAATATGATGATTCGCGGCATGAAGAAAGAAGACATTGACCAGCAGATGGATCAGCTTCGCGCCAGCAGTGAAGAACAGGCTAAAGAGCAGTTGAAGCTGTTCTTTATCATGGACAAGATTGCCCAGAAATTTGAAATCAGCGTCAGCGACGAAGAAATCAACGGTCATATCGCCCAGATTGCGGCCTATCGCGGTCGTCGCCCGGAAAAGATGCGTGAAGAAATGTATCGTGACGGCTCGCTGGCCAACTTCACCCTCCAGGTCCGTGAAGAGAAATGCATCGAGAAGATTCTCGAAAAGGCAAAAATCACGGATGTCGCACCTGAAAAGGCCACCAAGGCCAAGAAGAAAACAACCCGATCCAAAAAGAAAACCGAGGAATAAGGTTGTTGTGAAATAAGGGGAGAAACACGGAAAGGCAGGCCTTCGGGTCTGCCTTTTTTGCTGTGCCGATGGAATTGGGGATTGACTCTTTCGGGCCCGGCATTGATAATGATAGCGACAGATATGCATTGCCGCGAGGCGGACAAAGGCATCTGAATCATTAATCTCAGACAGGGAGCGTTAGGATGAAGACCATGAAAAGCTGTATTGCGGTCGTTCTGGCGGGTGTTATGCTGTGCGGGTGTGCGGAATTGCAGAATGCCTTCAAGGTTCAGCGGCCGACGGCCAGCCTGCAGGGGGTTCGCCTGGGGGATATCAATCTGGAAACGGCGGGGCTTTGGTTTGATGTGGAGATTCAAAATCCGTATCCGGTGGATTTGCCGCTGGTGGATTTGGATTACGATGTTCAAAGTGGAAGCAGCAAGCTGTTTTCCGGCCTGGCCGAAATCGGTCAAACGATTCCTGCCAAAAACAAGGCAATTGTAACCCTGCCGGCCAAGGTGTCTTATCTGGATGCCTTCAATGCCCTGAAATCCTTCAAACCTGGCGCGACCATTCCCTACAAAGCCAATGTGGGGCTGTCGGTGGATGCTCCGGCCGTCGGCGTCATTAAACTGCCGCTGTCCCAATCCGGCGAGTTGGCCGTGCCGACATTGCCCAAGCCGACGGATATTAACTGGCAGAAACTGCTTGAGAAGGCAGTACCAACGAAATAGTCTCAATACGGCCTGTTTCGCGTCCTGCTATTGGCAGGTTACGCCCACCATCCAGTTTTGTGCCAGAATGGCCATATCCAGCAGGTTGATTTCGGTGTCATTATTGAAATCGCCGCAATCGATACCGCTGCAGCCGGATGGATAGAGCCATTGTTCTGCAAACAGATCCAGGTCTTCAATCCCAACTTCACAATTGCCGCTGATGTCGCCAACCGGGCGGTCGGACTGAATGACAAAATGACAGGCCGTCAGCGGGGGTATTGTATAGCTGAACGTATTGCCGGTAATGGCTGATACCGGGGCGCGTTCTGTGATAGCTGAACTGGCGCTGTCAAAGGCCCAGACACGGGCGGAGGTGAAAAATTGCGGGGCGGTGATGGCAAAGCTGCCGTTGATGGACTGGGTATAATGTTTATTCAGTACGATCAGATGAAGCTTATTCCTGTCCGCAAGAAACGTCGAACCAAAGATGGAACTGTTCACCTTGTCGGTCAAGGCTGCTCGAACTCGGGTGTCGCCAAAGGCGGAATTGGCGCCGTCATAATTGCGAAACAGGCTGAATGCGGAGTTGACATACGGTTTGTTGCTGCCCCAGTAGGTCGACAGATACACCCCGTATTTGCCGTAGATGCCCAGGACGTCGGCGGTGGCAATGCCGCCGGAGATGTGATCGCCGGCGCCGTAGTTATACTCAGTAAATGCCAGTTTGGTGCCGGGGTAATAGGTGTTGATGGACTGCGTGATTTTCGGCAGCAGGGGCAGCGCCCATTTGAACCAGGTTCCAATCCAGCTGTTTTCATAATAGCCCTGATCCCACAGGGTTCTGGGGGCCTGCATTCGGGCCTCGGCATTGGCCTGCGAATAGGGGGGCTGCGTATCGCAGATGCGGGAGCCGTCGCCCTGAGCTTCGGGGTACCAGTGCAAATCCAGTACATCGAGAAGGCGACGATTTTGTGCAGTCGAGGCCTGTTTCATGGTGTCCAGATAATAATCAATGAACCATGAATAGGAATGCCCGCTTTTAACAGTGCTCCAATCGGCGGCATCCTGGAAGGTATTAAACGCGGAAAATCCGTATAGTACCGGGCCGCAGATGTGAGCGTCCGGGTCCACGTCCTTGACAGCGGATGCCAGTGCGATGGATTTATTAAGCAGATCGACGCAGGTCGGCTTGAGAAGATGAATACGCGGATGTGTGCTGCTCCACAATGCAGGTTCATTATCGAGGGCATAGAATCGAACGCCGGAAGTCGAAGATGCGGAGCCATAGCGTGTGACCAGATAATTGACCAATTCGTCCATATAAACGGCATTGTCGGTTTTGTCGGGGCTTCCGGCGGGACTGCAGAACGGGGTGGCTTTCTGATAGACAACCTCTTTCCAGCGGGTCGATGGAGCGGCCTGGCTTTCGGTGACGGTTCCATTTTTGTCGGCGGTGACATAGCCGGCCATCTGCAGGGTAATCAGCGACGCCCGGCCAGCGGCCAGATTCGCATCGACGAAATCAGTGATGACCTTAGCCGGCGTCTGGCGCTGGGCGGAAGGGATATAGGACGACAGATATTCGTCGCTTGAGTGCTGCCAGTCACTGCCGGCGTTGGAAAAATTGGTTTCCCAGCTGTAGCCTGTCAATCGATTGCCGCCCATCCGCCGGATGGTCAGATTCTGTGCAGTGACATGGTCAAAGTTATAGCCGTAAATATAAGGGCTGATGGGTGATATATCCTGTTTGGTATCGATGGTGTAAGTAACTGAAACATCCGCCTGGACGGGGGATACACACCAACCAAAGAAGGCAATTGCTGATAAAGTGATTAACATGCTTTTCACGCTGTAATCCTCTCCCATACAATGTCATGGAGTAAACTAAATTTAGATTGTAGCAAAAAGGACTCCATTTTTCAAAGGAAATCGAGTTCATCTGTTATTTCAGTGGCTGTTCTGTATGATTGACACTTCTGGATAATAAAGGTATATTTTTTGTATGCATGAAAAACCAGTCATTGGAATCCTTGGCGGGATAGGGTCAGGCAAAAGCTCTGTGGCCGGAGCATTTAGCCGGCTGGGGTGTGCTGTCGTAGATGCAGACAAAATGGCTCTTGAAATGCTTGTGGATGGGGATGTTGTCAGGCAAATAGTGGATATATTTGGCCCCGATATTACCGTGCCGGCAGGGGAAATTGACCGAAAAAAGCTTGCAGACCGTGTTTTTTCCAATCCGGAACTGCTCAAAACGCTGAATGGCATTATTCATCCGCGAGTTCTCAAGCAGACCGAAGCCCTGTTGATAAAGTATCAGGCGGATGATGCGATTCCGGCCATTGTTCTGGATGTGCCTCTGCTGATGGAGACGGGCTGGCATAACCGATGTGATGTACTGGTTTTTGTGGAAAGTGACCTGGCCGTGCGGCAAACACGGGTTCACCAGAAAGGGCGGTTCGATGCCGACCAGATAAAAAAACGAGAAAATTTTCAAATTTCTCTTGATAAAAAGAGAGAAAATGCTCAATATATAGTCAAGAACAATTCCGATTTGTCAGATTTGGCTGAGCAAGTCGCACGAATTTATTCTGCTGTGTTGAAAATGTAGGGGTCATTCGTCTCTAATCCTGTTCCTGAAAAAGACCGGTTTTGCGGTTGAATTCCAGTATTTTACGGGTGCAGAGGGACAAATGAATCCCGCGTTAAAACAGCAAAGACAACAATTTTTCAGCGGAAACATAAAGTTAGGTTGAGAATACACCCCGGTCAATAAGAGGAGATGAACCCTCTTGAAAACTTCCGGTATAGAAGAAAGAAATCAGGTATTTTACACATAATTGTTAATAACCAATATCCTGGGCGACAGGAATAAACCAGTCAGATTTTTAAGGAGTAATCATGCCAAGAGCCAAGGCAAGTGAAGATCAACAGCAGGAAACCCCTCGCAAAAAGCGCCCATATACCAAACGCAAAAAGACGGAACAGCCTGAACAAAATGACATGTTTGAGTCTCCGTCGGAAGCCCCTGCTCCTCAGCCCGCTTCGGCAGAACAGTTGGGTAATGTCCGTGAGCCTGAGCCGGCGGTGCAGGATTTACAGCCGGAGCCGGTGGTTGCGGTGGAAGCTGCCCCTGAACCTGCTGTCAAGCGGGAAGAGGCGCCGAAAGAAGAATCTATCCACGAAAAATACGAGCGCATCAAACGCGGCAACCTGCACCTGACGGAATTGCAGAATCTGGATGTGACCGAACTGCACCGGATTGCCAAGGAAGAAGGCATTACCGAGTACATGGCCCTGGCCAAGCAGGACCTGATTTTCAAGATTCTCAAGGAGCGTATCCGTCAGAACGGTCTGATGTATGGCGAAGGTGTGCTGGAAGTACTGCCGGACGGCTATGGTTTTCTCCGCAGCCCCAATTACAGCTACCTGTCCAGCCCTGATGATGTGTATGTCTCGCCGTCGCAGATTCGCCGTTTCGGTCTGCGTACCGGCAACATCATTTCCGGCCAGATTCGTCCGCCCAAGGAAAATGAAAAATATTTCGCCCTGCTTCGCGTGGAGGCGATTAACTATCAGGAACCGGAAAAACTGACTGAAAAAGTGGTCTTCCGCGACCTGACCCCGCTGCATGCCGAAGAGCGGTTCATCCTCGAAACCACCCAGGATGAGATGAGCACGCGCATCATGGATTTGATTACGCCCATCGGCATGGGCCAGCGTGCGTTGATTGTTGCTCCGCCGCGTACCGGCAAAACCGTGCTGCTGCAGAAGCTGGCCAACGCCATCAGCACTAACTATCCGCAGGTGCGGATGATTGTGCTGCTGATTGACGAGCGTCCTGAAGAAGTGACCGACTTTAAGCGCAAGGTTGCCAAAGATGTCGAAGTGATCAGTTCGACATTTGATGAGCCTACCGCCCGCCACTGCCAGGTGTCGGAAATGGTGATCGAAAAGGCCAAGCGTATGGTCGAATACGGCGAAGACGTGGTGATTCTGCTGGACTCGATTACCCGTCTGGCCCGTGCTTATAACACCGAAATGCCGCACTCGGGCAAGATTCTGACCGGCGGTGTGGATGCCAATGCAATGCAGATGCCCAAACGGTTCTTTGGTGCCGCCCGTAACATTGAAAACGGCGG
>JAFGQP010000132.1 GCA_016935635.1 Sedimentisphaerales bacterium | reverse complement strand
CGAATCCCATCCGAAAATGTAAAATCCCACCCAATCGACATCAGCATCGTCACATTCTTGCCGAACTGTCCATCGCCGCCGTTTTTGTTTTCCCCCACCGCCCGGACTTCCTTGAATTTATTTAAGAACCCACCCAGCACATCCACCGGCTTGACCAGCACCGCCAGCCCATTGGCCCCCTCGTATTTCACCACATCCGTCACATCAAAAAAGCCCCGGTTAAACATCCCGGCCATCACCCCGACTTCCCGCCCATTCACCCAGATTTGGGCTCGATAATTAATCCCGTCAAATCGCAAAATCACCCGCTTACCCGCAAACGCCGGCGTCAGCTCAAACTCCGTCCGGAACCAATACGTATAAAACGCACTCCCCGCCTCCGTTATATCCGGAATCAGTTTTTTTTCTCTGGCATTATTCAGTCCATAATACGGCTCCGGATACACCCCATTATAAACCAGGCTGTTCAGCACCGTTCCCGGCACCACCGCCTTTAGCCCCGCATCCGCCCTGAAGCCCACCCGTGACACATCCACCCCGGTAACCCCCGGGGTCTGTCGGACCATCTGCCATTCATACCCGCCGCCATGCACCTCCCTGGACCGCAGCATCAGTGCATCCGCTTTGCGATAAAATGGCTCCCGCGATAATTCCTCTCCGGCCGCCGCAGTGCACAACGCCCCGCATAAAATCACTCCCGCCGCAGCCGTCCACAAGCCGGTTTTCAACGGGGAGAAATAACGAAACGAACCCAAATCCGATGACATTAAAGTTGACGTATCCATACCATGTCCTGACTTATCCAAAGTTAACATCATTGCAGCTTAAACTTCCCACATCGAAAACGTTCTATCCCTTTTCGAAATGGAAAATGTAAATACAAACTTGCTGTTTTTTACACAACCAGCTTCGATTGTATTGTCAGAAATCCCGCCAAGCCTGTCAAGCCCTTTCCTTCACATCGTGGAATAATTCCAGGCATCTTTTGTAACATTCACAGGACAATTAATCCATCCGCTCCACTCGGTATTCACATCGTCCTGCTTCTATTACCCAGCCTTGACCCGCCCTCTCTCTTTGGGTATTATAAAATTCAGACTTATTCACGGATGTGCTGCCCCTGGACAGTGAGGGATGATGAATGAATCGGGAAAGAGTTATCATATACGTATTACTGCTGGCTCTTGCGGCTGCTCAGGATGGCTTTGCAATCGCCCGACACACCGGCTCCCGGGATGAAGACTATATCACCTTCGGCAATCACTTCACCAGTACCGTCGCTGCAGGCTATATCAACCAGAATGCCTTCCACTTCAGAGCCTCCGCAGTGGTCATCGATCCCCATTGGGTCCTGTGCAGCGCCCATGAATACTTCGACAGCTCCGGTCTCCCCCTCTATAGTGGTGCCTTTATCAGCCTCGATTCCACCTTTATTGCAAATCCAAGCCGGCTTCTAATCGCTGACCGATGGTTCCGCTATCCCGACTCCACCTCAGACGCCTACGGGCCGGATATGGCCCTGCTTTATTTCGAGACCCCCATCGCCGGCGTCACCCCCGCAGTCCGGTTTCGCGGAATCCTTAAGCCCCGCTCATTGGTCAGCATCACCGGCTACGGCCGCACCGGTACACCCCAAACCGGTTATCTCCCGCTGGACTACCAGCGCCGCGGCTGCCACAACTTCATCGACAGATTTGGTGATGGCATCACGTTCCCTGAATACACCTTGTTTTCTGACTTTTCTCCCCCGCAAACTACAGAATTCCATCCCCTGGGCGGCGTCGCGGCCCCCGGTGACAGCGGCGGCGGGTGGTATAATCAGGACGGCCTGCTCATCGGTGTCTCTGTCGAGGTCGGCACGCTTGCCCCTGTTTATGACAATTTCACTATCGCCCAAAACATTACCTATTTTAACACATGGATCGATACAGTCATGGCCGACATCAATCGAACACAAAGCCTTAATCTGCTGGACTTTGCCGCCCTTTCGGCCTGCTGGATGAGCACTGCCGGCGACATCCGCTTCAAAGGCGGCTGGGATCTGGTCTCTGACGGCAGAATCAACCTCCTGGACCTGCTTGTCTTTACTGATCGGTGGATTAATGACCAATCCGATCCCACCAAAGTCGTCTCCACTTCCAATTCGGGACAAAGCCTGCTCACCTGGTAACAGAGATTTTATGCTTGAATTCCGTGCACAAGCTGGATATACATAAAGTCCATGATTGATCTGCATATTCAAAACGTGGCCACAGCATTCGGATTAACACTCTTTGCCGGTTTGGCCACCGGCATTGGCAGTGCCTTGGCCTTTTTCGCCAAACCAACCAACACAAAATTCCTTTCCGTTTCCCTGGGATTTTCTGCCGGAGTCATGCTTTATGTTTCAATGATTGAAATTTTTTTCAAAGCGAAAATTGCCCTTGCAGCCGAATGGGGAGACAGATTGGGTTACTGGGCAACAACCGTTGCTTTTTTCGCAGGCATGGCGATGATCGCATTGATTGATAAATTAGTGCCGTCTTTTGAGAATCCTCACGAAATCCACGATGTCAGTGAGATGGAAGAAACCAAAAAAGCCAGGGAATTTCAAAAACTCCATCGTATGGGGTTGTTTACGGCACTGGCGATTGCCATCCATAATTTCCCGGAAGGATTGGCCACCTTTGCCGCCGCCCTGAAAGAACCCGGACTGGGTATTGCGATCGCCGTGGCCATTGCCATTCATAATGTCCCCGAAGGCATCGCCGTCTCAATTCCAATCTTCTATGCCACGGGCAGCCGACGCAAGGCGTTCTGCTATTCTTTTCTTTCCGGTATTTCTGAACCCATAGGAGCATTGATCGGCTTCTTTGTCTTATGGAAGTTTATGAACAATATTACCTTTGGATTGCTGTTCGCGGCAGTCGCCGGCATTATGGTGTTTATTGCTCTGGATGAATTGCTCCCAAGTGCTCAGAAATTCGGCCAGCACCACCTGTCCATTTATGGACTGATCACGGGAATGGCCGTTATGGCCCTCAGCCTGCTGCTGTTTGTATAAACTGCCCGTTTCGGTGCTGAGTTGCCAGCCCCGCATCAGTTGCAGGACGCAAATTGACGCCCAGAGCATCAGGAGCAAGTATGGACAGCCGCCCTGCATTATGAAGAAATCGATTTTTCGATAGCTCGAACCGCATCCCGCACAGAAGCAATGGCATCGCTTTGCTGGTCCGATATGCTGATATCAAATGCATCCTCGACGAGCATGACAAATTCGATCACATCCAGACTGTCAAATCCCAGATCGGCTGCAAATTGAGAATCAAGCGTGATTTGTTCTTTTGGAATATCCATATGACGGCTGACCAGTTCGATGACCCGCTGGCTCAGTGTGGCGGTAGTTTCGGTTGACATGGTAAATCTCCTATTCTGTTTTTTGATAGGCATTAATGGCATTGACCAGTTTCCGGATGGTCCCAAAATCCGGCGTGGTACGCCCTTTCTCGATACGGTTTAATGTCTCGACACGCACCCCTGCAAGCCGGGCCAGATCCTTTTGCGTCAAGCCGGCATCCTGACGCCGCTGCAGCAAACGACCCGCCAGCCCTGACCCGCTGACAGCCATGACATCCAGTGCGTCCTTCTTCCCAGCAGGCTCACGTTCCTGCAGCATGGCGCGAAATTCCTCTTCCCGCATAATAACATACCATGCACCGTCGAGTTGAACCCGCTGATAAACTGATTTTTGTTTTTTCATAATTGACTAGTATATCAATATTTACTTCTATGTCAATTTTTTTTCGCTGCTGTCCAAGGATTTGGTAATAGCACAAGACATAAGTAATTCACATAAAATGCTTTACCGTCCAATTCCTGCTGATAACCAGCAGAAATATTTTGCATGAATCGTCCTACCCAAAAGGCTGGTTTCCCTTCGCCCCTTGGTTTGAGCATTTCGAAAGACATTTTCAAAAATTTTTCTCAACATGGGTATTGAGATTTTTAGAAGGTAGATGCTTTTAAGAAATGCCTTACTCTAAATCAAATGGAACTGTTGTTTGTGGATTTTAATCCCTTAAATCAGATTTGACAGCATAACTCCATTATAAAGCTGTATTTAGGATCAAAAGAATGGATGAGTTTGGATACAACTACCCCCAAGGGGATTCGAACCCCTGTCGCCGGGTTGAAAACCCGGTGTCCTAGGCCTCTAGACGATGGGGGCATGGGCAAAACCCTTGCCGCACTAAACTCAAAGTTGCTGATCGAGGTGTTTAAAACGCAACACAACCCTCACAAGTTGCAATTTTTAAACTTCTTCAAAATAACATCTTATGACATTATTCCATACTGATTGCTTCGACGGGACACTCATCCACACAAACACCGCAATCAACGCATTTATCAGAATCGACAAAAGCCTTACCGTCTTTCATCGAAATGGCTTCGCTGGGACAAGCTTCGACGCAGGACTCACATCCTGTGCAGGTCTCGACATCCACTTTTGCTGGCATAGTAAATCCTTTCTTTTAGCTTAATATTACTTAGCATTGTAAGGCGGAGAATTTACAAAATTTTCTCGCTTTACACAATAAAAATATTTGAATTTTTGCAATTTTTTCTTGGCAATTTTAAATCCAGCACCATAAATGGCTTATACTTATTTTTCACCAGATGGTTCAGTTTGTCCCGGCACTGCCGGCTTGCCGCCCAAAAGGACAGCCAACCGCTGGTTGAGCCAGAAGGGATCATGTTGTGCCTTCCAGTCCAGTACCGGCTTAAATTCATCACCCTGCTGGCTGGCCAGAAGCCACAGGGCAACCATTCGCACCGGCCAGGCATCATGATTCAAGTTTTCTGAAATTGAGGCCGTCATTCCATAATCCAATCCAACGGAGTAGCGTCCCAGGCAGGACATAATGTGGACTCGAATTTTCCAGTTTTCATCCATAATCGCCCGCCTGACCGAATCGGCCAGTAGCGACGGCTCAATCGCTACATATTTATAGGAAATAGTTCCCTGTTTGGCCGCCGCTTGTTCAGCATATAAACCCGCGAATAATTCGGCGGCACGGATACGCTGCCCTTCCTGGCCTTTGGCCACGGCATCCAGTCGCTGAAGCAGAAATTCCCGAGTCATTTCAGCCTTTTTTCGGCGTATTACGGTCTGAATCAAGCCGGCGCCATCCACCCCATTACCCAGTGACCCATCGCCAGTAACGACTGGATCCAGATATAGCACAAAATCAATGTCGACAGAAGCCTGGGGGCAGATAAACAGCAGACGCGACAATTCCCCTCTATTAACGTCCAGACGCACGGTGACGGATTCGCCCGGCAATATCGCTCGACTTGGACGGAAAGTCCCTTCCAGAAGAGAAGGAATTTTTTTTCGAATATCACCGCGAATATCTACATCAATGCGATATCGCCCAGTCAGCATTCCATCTTTACCAATAATCAGCGGCATTGCACCTGTGTTTTCAAGCGTCAGCCGGGCATCAAGCGGACTGCCGTAAAAAAATTCCTCACCGCCAAAATTCAGTTTGGCTTTAAACAGTTTATTGAGTGCAACAAATTCTGGAATAATCTGCTTGTCAAACCTATCCTTCAGGCTGGTTTCAATAACGCCGGGAGATAGTTCCGAAATATAATCTGATCCCGACTCTTTTAATGCCGACTTGGCTTTAAGCATAATTGGAAGCGAGCTGGGCTTATCCAGCAATTCCTTGAGCAATTCGACAGCTTTAGCCTTTTGGTCCTGGTGAATATAGACTCCAGCCAGTACCAGTGCGGCAATCGGATCATTCGGAGCCAGCGGCTCAGCGTATTGCCGGGCCATATCCATCTGCTGGTTCAATAAAAACGCATACGCCATCAGTGATTTGGCACCCGGCAGATTCGGCTCTTTGGTATAAATTCGGTTGCACCAGGCCAGGGCTTTTTCCGGATCTTCGGTTCCAAAGCAATAAAACCACCCCGTATTTAAGGCATAAATCCCCTCCTGCTGACCGCTGCCCTGCTGCTCGAGCTTTTCGGCGGCCCCCGCCAGGATTTGCTTTTTCTGGTCCGGGGTTCCGGTTTTTTCCGCCGCCAGCGCTGCCACGGCTTCAATTATCGGATTCACCACACCCTGCTCACGCATCCGCTGGGCAATTCCCGCACACTGCATCTGCCGGGACGAGGTCAAATAACAGCTTTGAATCCATCCAAGTGCAATCTCTTCATGCAGGCCTTTGCCTGGCTCAAGATACTCGTACAATCCCGCCGCATAGGCAAATGCCTCAGCTGCCAATTCATAAAGTCCCGCATGATAAGCCGTTTGTGCGAATCCCATGGCTGCCTGCAGACTGCCAGGATTAACCGTCAACACGAGCCGATCCAAAATTAGTTTCTCTGTGACCGCGGTATTGGCCGTCGGTGGCTGCGTTAAGTCCATCAGCTTGCTTACCGCCAGCAGGTTGTATGGATTTAAATGAACAGCGTAATCAAATTGACTGGCTGCCCCGGCATAATCCGCCTTCTCAGCTGCATACAATCCCAACTGGGCCGCAACATCGGAAGCAAAGACCGGATTGGATGCGGCCAGTCTTCCAAGACTGCGGCTTAACAGGGCTTCCCGTTCCTGACGCGTATCAGCCTGTTCAATAACACAGTTCAATGCCAGAGCCGCAACATCCAGGTCCGCATTGTCATCCATATATCGCTTCATTGCCGCCAGAATCGTGTCGGAGTAATCTTCGTTTCCGCTGCTGCGCCCAGCTCCACGCAGAAATTGCTCATAGACAGACGCGGATTGCTCATCAAGCACAATACCCGCCTGCAGAAATATCATGCAAATATCCGCCTGGCTCGGCGAAGACGAGGGGATATCGTTGCCCAGCCGCCCGAATAATTCCGCCGTACCAGGAGAAAACAAGGTTTGCTGCTGCAATTGAGGCGCTGCACAAACCACCCCCGTTATCAGTCCCATCCATGCCGCAATGTAAACAAAATCCCTTATGACCATTCGGTCCTCCTGATAAAGAACTTGATGTTGCGATTGCTTGTCGATTAATGGCTGTGATACGCAAAGCTCAGCGTTCTGGGGCGAGCTAATATTTTATAATCAGACAGTTTAATACGTACCGCCTGATCATGTGCGCCGGCCTGAAACGTAATGAACTCATCCTTTTCGAGGGATTTATCCATCAGCGTCTCAATCCCATACAACCAGCCGATTGGCGGTTCAGCTCCGAGTTCACAATCCCCGAAGAGTTTGGCCATTTCAGCTTCATCCGCCAGCCGCACATCGCGGGCCCCAATACCCTGCTTCAGCGCCGCAAGGTCTATCTTGCAGCAGGCCGGAAGAACACACATATAATGTGTCCCGTCAGCCAGAACCAGCACCGGTTTGGCAACCTGTATGCCCGGTACATGTTCTTCCGCAGCCATCTGTTGAGCAGTAAACGCCGGTCGGTGTCTCGTCAATTCGTATCGGACCTTGTTCGAATCCAAAAAGGACAGTAACGCCATAATGCCACCTCCCTTTCGCTAAACCTGTTCCAACAGATACACATTCACCATTATAGCCCTCCGGCCGCGGTCCGTCAAACATTGAATTCCCACCGCTTTAATCCATCCGCTCAGCGACCGCCACAACCGCAGCGAAAACCACTTTTGCCCCGGCCTGGCGCAAAGTTACAGCACATTCTTTCAATGTCGCACCGCTGGTAGTAATATCATCCACCAGGCATACAGATTTACCCTCAAAAGGATGGTTGCGGCGAACAGCAAAAGCATTTTTGACATTTTTACGACGTGCGGAGTCGCTTTCTAATTCCCACTGGTGACAGGTATAACGCATTCGCACCAGATCGGTTGATATTGTCGAACAGAATTGCTGCATTTGGAGTGCCAACAAGTAGGATTGATTAAAACCCCGTTCCAGCCGGCGCCGCCAATGCAAGGGAACTGGGACTAATATATCTATTTTATCCGAAAACCCGGATGCCTCAAATGCCCCTCGGATAATTGGACCTAAGTAGTCTACATTTTCGGTTTGGTCTCGGAACTTCAAACCCAGTAATAAATTTTTTAAGACTCCTGTATAGAATCCCGCGCGACACAAGCCCTCGTATTCTAATTTTTCGTCAAGACAGCCGCCGCATCGATTGGCAACCAATCCATATCGAGTGACCGCCCGGCCGCAGCGACGGCAATAATCAGACCCGATTGCAGAGGACAGCTCCTGCCAGCAGGCCGGACACAACCCCCCGGCATCTTCTTCGATGGGTGTCGAGCAGGCCTGGCACAATGCTGGCCAGAGAAATTGACATGCCGTTCCCCAAAACCTCCTCATGGGGCGCACAACTGTAGCTATTCCGGATTGTATCAGCTCCCTGTTCATCCGCTGAATTGTATAATACAGGCACAGGCTTGTGAAGAGGAAACTATCTTAAATCGTAAGCGGAATTATCTTCCGATAAAAAGCCTATCGGATTTTGCGGATTCTGCTCGTTATACTGCCAGAGCAGGTCACTTGTTCCATCCGCATCCGTGCCATAAAACAGCTCCGCTTTCGACTCGACGCTCCCATCGCACCAGGCAACATTGGTATTTTGATTGTGTCGATAGCCCTGTGTACCGCCCCATCGTCCGGAAAAATTCATATCCGTCCCCGAGGGCAGCGGACTTCGCATGAATTTATTCGCCCCGTTGATGGTCTGGCCGTCTCCGAACATCGCACACCCGGCCGGATATCGAATCTGATGATATCGTACCGGCAATACAATCCCCTCGTACTGACCACGCCCGATATAGCTGGTATTATAATTGTACCCCGTATAGGGGTTGGCCGTGGTGTTCGAATCGCCTCGAAAAGACGGACACTGCTGGACTTTTTCCATCATCTCCTCCTGCCAGAGCAGACCGGGCTGAACAACCACGCCTTCACCGCTGCAGCACTCGGTAAAATCCCAGCAATACTGGGTTCGCTGGGCAGGCATCTTGACCGAATAGTAGGCAATCGGCAGAAATCCCCCATGATTTTCCGCATAAACCGCCGCAGCAATATGCATCTGGCGCAGGTTGTTCTGGCAATAAACCTCCCGGCCCTGTTCCTTGGCTCGTGCCAGGGATGGCACCAATACCCCCAGCATCATCGCGATAATCGCCATGACGACCAGCAGTTCAATTAAGGTAAAGGCCTTGGGCTTCATTGCTGACAATCCCATGTACATACCAGCCAGTTTTCAGCCAGAATCCCCAAATCCAGCAGATTCACCCGGCAATCCTGATTAACATCGCCGGCCGGCAGCGGATGCTGATAATCGCCGCATGCCGCTACATCCGACACCGCGTCGATCTCACCGGCCAGAGGACTAAGATAACTGAGCCGAACATATTGAATCCACCGCCGTCCCGTCTGGTCATCGGCCCGCAACTGCTCGAAATCCTGCGGAGTCATCCATCGCAAATCAAATCCCGTCCCGCCTGCTGAACCCTCATACAATTCAATGGCTTTGGCCGCCGTCAAGCCTGAAAAATCCGACAGCTTCAAGTCGGGATTCACCGGCCGCAGAGGGTCTAAATCATTCCCCCAGGTTTTGCCTTCGCTGTCCCATGCAAATCGATTGGTCGGAAACAGATTGTCCGCATAGGGTCCGCCGGCAAATCCAAACCATGGGCCATTGGGGTCTTGAGCCACTTCCACTTTGACTTTTTCACCAATGATCGCCGCCGGGCTGGTGAGCCAAAGCGCCCCCAAATCCGAATCCGGCCTGACCACACCCTGGGTAATAAATGCCGCATTGCCAAAGACAATAAAATCGATCCCATACGGATTATTTACATCGTCGGCTACACGATGGTCAAAGCCCAGAATCATCGAACTGCCTGTACCGAGCGTTACCACCGTTGGCTGATTTTGCGGATCCGTATTCCATGCTCCATAGACCAGCGAACAGACAAAGGACGCAAAATACGAATCATCATCGTATATCGATGCAGTCGGTTCGCCCAGTGCCGCTTCGGGCTGATCGTAGGGATAAACCCCGAACGGCCCTTTGGACTCAACAACAACCGTGGCAAAGTCGGAACCAAACGCCGCTGCCGCAAACATCAGCCATATTATCAATTCTTTTCGCATGATACCTTCGAATATACAATAACAAGGCCGGCTTCCCTGCCGACCCTGAGTCTATCTTATCTACGCCGCATCAATACCGCACCGACTCCCAGCAGCGCCAGCGTCAGCGGTTCGGGGACCGCGGCCTGCCCGGGCTGGCGATTCGGCATGGACCAGTCCGCCGGGTAATCCGTCCAGACCCAGCTGTCCCAGCTTCCATCGGTCAGCGTTCTCCCCTGCACACCGACCATGCTGAAGTCCCAGTCGGAATTGTTCTCGCTGGTAAAATAGGCCCAGCCGGTATTAGCCGCACCATAATCAAACTCTGTTCCGCCCGGATATCCGAAATCATAGACCCACACACCCCAGCCGTAATCAGCATAGGACATCTCAAATGCACCCGCCGCATCGATAGCCTGCAGTGCATCCCAGGCCGTCGCCTGTCCATCCCATTGATAGTGGAATACAAATGCCGAACTGCCGTCAAAATCCAGCGTAATAGACGCTGTATTCACGCCCGAGCCTGCGACGTATTCAGGCGTATTCGAATACGTTGGGCCCTGCATTGCAACACCCTGAACCGAAACCAGTGATACCACAAACATCATCCATATCTTTTTCATACACACCCTCTCAAGTTGTCCTGTCTTCCAAATTGCCGGAAGCCGTATTTTTCATTTTTGTTTTGGAAGCTGCCGCGGCGGACGGCAGATCGTTGCCCGCCGCGACAGACTATTGGAAATAGCGTTTTAAAATAAATCCAAGTGTTCGGCTGTTAACCTCCTGTTCTGCGCCGGTCTTTGACGCGAAGACCTGTTGACTAAAATAAAAAAAGCCGCCGCTCCCACACAGGAAGCGACGGCTTTGTAATTGGTTAAATCAGATAGAATCACGCATTTCCGAAGAATTGCTGTTTTCTATCCGCACACGCCATGTTCCTTTTCGCGAGAACAACGTTACGCAAATGTGCTTTACGGCAGGTTTTCTGGCTCGTATCCTACCTCAAGGCTCCTTCCCATCCTGTTTGGGACAGTGGAACATTGCCTTTCGGATTTGCCCCCCTAAGGGGCATCGGACACATACAGCGGCGCGACCGCCACGGATTTTCACCGTGTTCCCATTTTTTCATTCGGCCCGCATAGGGCCGAACCGCAAAGCATAATACACTTTATCAAAGAGCATGTGTCAACTTGTAATCCCTTGTGCGGTCGATTGCAAGGAAAAAATCAGAGTTTGTTCAAACAGCAAAATACCTTTTATTTCTTCCCGCTTTATAGCACAATCCGGCTATTTCCCCTGATTTGGACACCTCTATCCACCAATGTGGTTTGTAACAGAATCCCGGAATTCGGCCTTGACGGATTTGTAAAAAAAGGTATTCTATTAGAATAATTTACCAAATAGAGCAGCCTCCGGACTCTGCAAAACCAGACGGGGGATGCTAGTTCAACAAGAATCGACTGAATTTTGAGCAAAAAATTAGCACATTACCAATATATCACGACAACTGCGGGCCTGACAGACTTCATGGACAAACTCCGGAAAGTTTCTACCATAGCAGTCGACATTGAAGCCGATAGTTTTCATCACTATTACCCTAAAGTCTGCCTGATCCAGATGAGTTTTGACGGAGAAAACTATATCATCGACCCTCTGTCTAAACTGGATATGACACATTTTTTTAAAATTCTAACGACAAAAAATCTGATTTTTCATGACGCAGGCTATGATTTGCGTATGCTGCGGCTCAGTTTCGGATTCGAACCCGGAGGGGAAATCTTCGATACCATGCTGGCCGGCAAATTGCTGCGGCTGGAATCCTTGAATCTGGCCGGAATGCTCCTCCATGTCCTGCAGGTAACGATCAGTAAAGGCAGTCAGAAAGCCGACTGGTCCAAACGCCCCCTGTCAGACCATCTGCTCGAATACGCTGCCATGGATACCCATTACCTGCTGGAACTGGCGGCCCGGCTGGAAGCCATGCTTCAGGAACAGAATCGCACCGGCTGGCACCAGCAAATGTGCCGTCGGTCGGTGCGAGCCGCGGTCAACCATAAACCCGATATCGATCCTGAACGCGACTGGCGCATCAAAGGCAGCAGCCTGTTGAATCGAAGACAGCTGGCCTTTCTCAAACAACTCTGGCTGTGGCGAGAAAAACAGGCCCAAAAAGCCGATTTGCCGCCATTTCGCATTCTGCACAATGAACGTCTTATCGATCTGGCCATTCAGGCCGACTCACATACCGATCCGGATTTCAGCATGCTGCTGGGTTCGCTTAAACATTGTAAAGGCAGGCGTCTGGATTGTCTTGAACAAGCCCTCCGAAAAGCCTTTGCGATGGAATCGTCGGAGTGGCCAGGCAAAAAAACTCCTACTCGCCAGCCCAAACCGGATCCTGAATTTCTCCGGCGCATTGATAAAATCCGAGACTGCTGCAAAACCCTTGCCGAGCAGCACCATATCGCACTGGAAATCCTGATGCCTCGCAATATTATCGGCATGATTGCCAAATCCGGCCCTGCCCATCTCAGCGAGCTGCTCAAAGAAGGCATCATCGTGGAATGGCAGCTTGAATTGCTGAAAGAACCACTGGAAAATTGTCTAAGAGATTTCGTACCCACTTCATCTTTTAATACTCTCTAATTCCATTGACTTTTAATTCGGTTTTTAGTAGAATCCTCCCTACTACGCTGATGTGTGCGGGGGATGCACCCAGTTTCTGGTAATCCAACGGAGTGGATAAAAGCTCTTTTTTATTGTTTTCAGAGTTATATTGTCGCGTTCCTGCGACAAAAACTCATCAACAAGGTTTGTGGAAAGGATACTTATTTGAGTCTTTCCGAAAAAGCTCTATCTGCTGAAAATACAAGATTTTATGCCATTCGTGCCTGCATTGTCATCACAGCCGCTGCATGCGTCTGGATTTGCGCCAGAATGTGCATGACTGCCTCAGGCCCCATTCTGTTAAGTACCCGTATCCCAGTAGAAGGGCAAAATGTATCGACTATACCGGATTTGTCGCCTGTAGAACCTGTAGCAGAAATACTGCCTGTCCTGTCTGCGGATTTAATTCAGGATCAGACGCAAACAACCGATCAGCAGCTGATTGCCCTGCTGCAAAGCTGCCCGGCCTCACAGACCGTTCGCCCTGAATGGAAAATCGTTCGAATGCGCGTAACAGGCTATTGTGCCTGTCCGATATGCTGTGGGAAATTTTCTGATGGCCGAACAGCCGATTTGCACAAAATTCGCAAAGGAGACGTGTTTGTTGCCGCCGACAAACGAATTCCGTTCGGCACCCAAATGATTATCCCGGGATATAACCATGACCGCCCGGTGGAAGTCAAAGACCGCGGACGCCTCATCAAGGGCAACCGTCTGGATGTGTTCTTCAATGACCACAAAGTCGCCAAAAAATGGGGAACACGATATCTTGATGTCCTGGTCAAAGTTGAAAAATAAAACCACACAAGGGCTGGCCTGAAACCAGTCCTTTTTTTATGCCATCACAGAATCGGGTTAACCCATTCAAGTTTTTTATCAATTCAACCGTTGTGTTCTTGTGGTCTTCAATAGCCTGGACAGGGCTCCATGATTTCGCTGATGACCACTGTTTCTTCGACTATGTAAAGACTTGATTGACGACAATCAATCCGAAAACAAGTTTCGCACCCTCGTTAGAATCATCAGATAAAATATGCCTCACGGAATACACTCTTCGCAGACAACCCGAAAGGAGTCCGGTACATGGTCATTACACGTCAAAATCTGACAATCCTGCTCAATATGGATCTCGAGCTGGAAGAGGCGGCGGCCATTCAGTACATCCACCATGCCTCCATGCTCACTGGCATCGTGTACGGGACGATTGCCGGCATACTCAAGGTGTTCGCGTTTCGAAAGCTCAAACATGCCATGATCCTGACGGAAATGATTCATGAGCTCGGCGGCTGTCCAAGCATCAGGATGGGCAATATCCGTATCGCGGATGACAATGAACAAATGCTATGGCTGGATTGGGACGATGAACAGGATGCTATCCGACGCTATAAAGTCCGCATCGAACAGGCCGAACAGCTCAGGGAAATGAGTCTGGCAAAACGGTTATGGGCTATTCTGCGAATGGAACAGCAGCAGGCCAGATATATTCAAAAACATATTTTGTCCAGGGCAAGCCAGGAGAATGAATCAGCATTTCGAGCCACAGATAGTTGCGATTTCTCTCAGGAGTGGGCGGAAAAAGCCGCCAGTGTGCCGCTTCGGATAAAAAGACAAAATTAATTGCAGTCCGCTTTTCCGGCGCCTCATATTGCTCCATACACTATGTACGAGATACTGATACGAATTGAAAGTCTTTGCCAGGAAAGTCCTGCGTCCGTTTTGCTGAAAAGCGGACTGCTGATGCTGGTTGTAGGTTCCCTGCTTTGGCTTGCGGGCCTGTATTTCAGTACGGCCATTGTGGGATTGCTGGGGGCCGCTGCAGGATTACTTGGGGGCCTGGCCGTTTCGTATTCGCTGAATCTGCCGGCAGAATTTTGTTCAGCAGCCGGAGCGGTCCTTTTAGGCCTGGTCTTAATCTTACTAAAAAAAACAGTCCTGATGCTTCTGGCAACACTGGTATTTGCCCTGTTCGGAACAATCATCTATTACGGGTTGACTCCCCGGGAATCCGCTGCCGGGATGTCTGTCACATGGAACACAGCCGCAAGTCTGCCTGCCAATTATACCCCACCTTCTGCTCACCTTGCCGGCATCCGTCAGTTCACTGAAGATGACGCTTCTATTCCCGCAAAACTGCATCTGTTTTTCAAAGATGCTCTCCAGACGGTCAATCTGCATCAGCCCAATATGCTGCTGGCTGCGATGTCGGCAGGTATCATCGGACTGCTTGCAGGCTGGAGTCTTCAAAAACCGGTCATGGCATTATGCTGCAGCGGTATCGGAACATGCCTGGTCGTGATTGGACTGGATCTCACGCTGCTGGGAATGAATATTCATCTTCCTGCATGGTTTCAGCAGCATCCAGAGAATCTGTCCATGATTTGTCTTTCACTGGTTGTATTCGGCATGATGGTTCAGCTTCTGACGCTCGTATCATCGAAAAGACCCAAAAGAATCCATACTTGAGTGATTCGATCCATTCACTTCGCTTTGCTGACAACTCACTGCAAACACAGCGAAGACGCATTCAATTGCCCTTTTAATTTGGCAAGAACAGAGGAGTGCATCTGACAGACACGCGACTCGGATAAGCCCAGTGCATCACCGATCTCCTTCATCGTCATCTGCTCATAATAATACAGGATCACAATAAGCTGATCTTCCCGTGAAAGTCCTTTTTTGATGAATTCCTGAAAGTCCTGTTTGTGCACTTGATGATAAGGATTCTGACTTTTTGGGTCGAATACAGCATATAATTCAGAAAATTCTTCTTCTTCGCCGGAATCCGACATGTCCATGTTCAATGAAATAAGAACCACGGCATTGGCATCCCGCTGAAAACGGTAAAACTGGTCCATATTCATCCCTAATTCATCTGCCAGTTCAGCATCAGCAGGAAGCCGTCCTAACAGGGCCTCCAGTTTTTGTGTTGCGTTATGGAGCTGGTGTGCACGATAACGAACCAGCCGCGGAACCCAATCTATTTTCCGGATATAATCACGAATTGCACCTTGAATACGCTGAACACCATAGGTTTCAAATTTCGCATTTCGCGTGGGTTTAAAATTCTTAATCGCACTGAGTAAGCCGAATATTCCGGCACTATACAAATCTTCCACATCAACAAATCGCGGAAACCGAACGTGAAGCCGTTCTGCGGTATATTTGACCAAATGAAGATAATGTTCTAATAGAATGTTTCGGGATTGAGTATCATGGTTTTGGAAATAATCTTCCCAAACAGCCTGAATATTGGATTTCAGCAGAGTTTCCATGTATGACCTCCGTGTCATAGTGTTCTGCAATATATCTATTGAAAAGGGTACATCGGCTGTTTCAAAAAATCCCTTGAAATTGAAATAATCACTTGAAACAATCTCAACCAAGTCGCGCAAATCGATACGGTAACATGCCTTATCTGCTGAATCAGAGCCGAAACAAGTGCACGCATAATTATTCTACTGAATTTTCTTGAAAAAAATCAGTAAATTCCTGACTGCTTCATGAAAAACAAGTAGGTATGGATACAAAAGATGGCTTTTATCATTAATCCGAAAGGCCCCTTTTATAATTCATTTGATGGACAAAGAATTTATTCTGAGCTGATGCAGCTTCCGCACAAAGACATTAAAATCCCAATCGAGCCGCTTCGTCTTCCAGGCCGTATCGCTTCATTTTCTTATACAGCGTTGTCCGATTGATTTTCAGCGCATCCGCAGTAACCTGTCGATTCCACTGGTTAGCCTGCAGCGCCGCCTGAATAATGGTCCTCTCCGGCCCTTCCAGTGCCTTTTTGAGGCTGACGCCCGCATAATCCGAAGATCCGAGCCGTTTGCTCTGATTAACCAGAGCCGGCGGCAAATCCTCTTCTTCGATATAGGCCCCCTTACTCAGCAGAACGGCACGTTCCATAACATTTTCAAGTTCGCGCACATTGCCCGGCCAGCCGTACCGCTGCATGCACTCGATGGCTTTTTCAGTAATGCCCAGCTTGCTGCGGTTATGGACCTGGCAGAATTGCCGCAGAAAATAATCTGCAAGCAGCGCAATATCCACCGGACGCTCGGCCAGCGGAGGCACATGCACCGTCACAACATTGATGCGATAATACAAATCCTCACGGAACCGCCCTGCCCTGACTTCCGCGGCCAGATCCGTATTCGATGCCAGAATCACACGCACATCCACATTGATGGTACGGTTGCTGCCGACGGATTCAAATTGTTTGTCCTGAAGCACACGGAGCAGTTTGACCTGCATGGCCGGGGTCGCACTGGATATTTCATCCAGAAATATCGTCCCGCCGTCAGCGGCCAGAAATTTTCCTTCCTTGTCGCGGATTGCGCCGGTAAACGCTCCCTTGACATGCCCGAATAATTCACTTTCCAGCAGTGTTTCCGGAAGTGCCCCGCAACTGACTTCGATAAACGGCTTATCCTTGCGCGGCGACCGAAAATGCAGCGCCCGCGCCAGCAGACTCTTGCCCACCCCGCTGGGCCCGGTCATCAGCACGGTGGTTTTGCTGTCGGCAACCGCTTCGATCAGCTCAAAAATGCGGGACATTTTATAATCCTGGCTGATGATGTTTTCGAGGCGATAACGGTTGGTAAGCTGCTCGCGCAACTGGCGGTTTTCATCCATCAGACTCTGCTGACGCACCGCCCGCTCCACCGCCAGCCGCAGGTCATCATCCACAATCGGCTTGGTCAGATAGTCATAAGCCCCCATCTTGATGGCCTCAACTGCGCTTTCAATCGTGCCGTATCCGGTAATCAGGATCACCACCGTCCCCGGGAAACTCTGTCGTGTCAGCGCCAGTACTTCAAACCCATCTCCATCGGGCAGATTCACATCCGATATAATCAGCGAGAACGTCTGTTCCTGCAGTTTCTGGCGAGCCTGGGCAAGATTTCGCACCCCTTCGGCGCTGTAGCCTTCAATTCTGAGAAACTCACACAGGGATTCAAGAATAATCGTGTCGTCATCAATCACAAGTATGGCATGTCTGGCTGTCATAAGAATTTACCTTAACTGGATGTCGTACTCAGACCGGATGCAGCGGGCAGTCGTACCGTAAAAATACTTCCTCCTGCCGGCGGGCATTCCACGCTGATGGTTCCATGATGTTTTTCAACAATATCTTTGCAGATGGCCAGCCCCAGCCCGGTCCCCCGCCCTGATGCCTTGGTCGTGAAAAATGGCTGAAAAATGACCGTCATCAATTCCGGCGGAACTCCCGGCCCGGTGTCCTGAAACTGAACCAGCCAGTCGGAACCCTCCTGTCGGATGGCAATTGTCAGAACTCCTTTGCCGCCCATCACATCCGCGGCATTTTTAATTAAATTGCAGAACACCTGGCACAGATTGTCATTTCGCATCATCAGGGCGTGCCCGTCATAGTGCTTTTCAACACCGACCTCGAGTCCCGATAAGACTCCGCTCATCATGTCCAGGGCATTATCCACAATCTTATCCAGCGGTGCCGGATCCATGGCCTGGTGCGTGCCGCGTGAAAATTCAAGCAGCTCCGAGATAATCCCCACCATCCGCATCAAACCATTACGGCTCTGAATGAGATAGTCGCGGGCTTTGTCCCCATGTCCCTGCTCCAGAACGCGAATCGCCAGATTCAGATAGCGAAGAATGCCATCCATCGGATTATTCAGCTCATGGGCAACCTTCCCCGCGACTTTGCCGATGGAAATCAGGCGTTCTGCCTGAAACATCGCATTTTCCCGCAGGGTTTTATCCGTCACATCTTCGAGGACTACGGCACCATGCGATACACCACCCCTGGCATCCAGAATCGGGGTACACAGAATATCCAGAACCCGGTTTTTACGCTGAAAACAATATCGAACGGCCGATAGACGTGTCAGCTGCCGCTGTTCAAAAATATCCGACAAGACCTGGTTCCAATTGACCTTCGAATCAGTTCCTGCCGCAAGGGATAAATCAACCGCACCACATACCTCAATATAACGGGCTGCTATCGGCGAACAATACTGGATAACCATTTCGGAATTAAACAGAATAAAGCCGCTGTCAAGCGATTCAGCAATGGAACGTAGCAGCATGAGAGCTTCAGGATTAATCGACCCCAAAAGGTGACTATCTGTTGTTTTTTTGCTGTCCTGCTCTATTTTCGTGACCAATATATCCGCCATAACGGCCAATATTATCTTTTTTTGGTCAAAATGTCAACATTAGCGTTGATAAAAAACAACAAACCCATTCCCACCCGTTGCAAAACATAAGCTATTTCAACCGTAAGTATCGTGATGAAAAGGAAATAAAGCAAATTTTATAGAGAATTATTTTATCTTGTAATTAACCTCTTCGATAATAATTTTGAGGTAGATGTTTATTCTATACATCGTTTTCTTTGAAAAGAAAAAAGAGTCTATAAACTGTCTAAATATAAAAATCGTAACTAATTGTTAAATAATCACTTATACCATTATTACAAAGACCTATAAAAATGCCAGTTTTTGGCATAAATATTGCTTTCTTAAATTGATAGAAAATATCTAAATTTATTGCTTCGTTGCATGGAGGCAACCCAAATGGATTCTGATCGAAGAAAACACAAAAGATTGCCGTTAAAGTTTACCGTGCTTTGTCAAAAAGTCGGACTCAGCGACGGCCGGCTGTATTCAGGCAATACGGTCAATGTCAGCCCCGGCGGAATGCTGGTCGAGGTAAACAACGCCAAGTTGCGTGACGGGGAATTGGTCAGTGTGGAAATGACCGTTCCGCCCACCGAAGGATTGCTCGAGTATGGCGGAAGCTTCTCCAGCTACGCCCGCGTTGTCCGTGTCGCTCCGTCCGAGTACATGGTACGCCCCACGAATTCTCTGGCCAGTTCTGTTGCTATCGAATTCTGCGAATCACCGCGTTTACGGGTATAGCCTGATATACAGCGGCGTATTCTCGTTTGACATAACACATGGGTGCTATATAATAGCCTCATGCGATTATGTATTGTTACACTGATAGTCAATATTCCCTTTTTTATGGCAGGTTGTCTCCAGGAACAAATGAAAACCTCGCCCATATCGGCTTCTGAACGGCTTACATTACAGGATTTGGGTCCTGTCAAAACGCCTGATTTCCAGAATCAGATCAACTTTGATATTGTAACTTTCGAAATCGAACATGCCCGGATTGAATCCCTGAATAAGGCACTTGAGTCATTCCACGCCAAAAATGTCACCTTTCAGAACCAGGGTCTTTATACCGCCAACGGCATCTCGGTTAGTCATGGAAAATCCAAGCGGGGATCGGAGCTGGTTGGGATATTATCAAGTGTCGGCGCTGTTCGAGTTGCTCGAACAGTCCTGACAACCCTGGACCAGACACCCGAATTATTTACTGCAATTACCCTTCAGCGGCAGCATTACGTTTTTTTCACCACCGCCACAGAAATATCCAGGTCTTTTGATCCTGGGCACATAGGATGGATGATCAAACCCAAATTGACCTCCCGAGAAAATTTCATCGAACTTGAGATGATGCCCGCGTTTTCACCTTTGATTAAAATCCGGGTACCTCAGGCAGACACACCGGATGAATACCGGGCAACCAACCTGCCGCCCGGCAGGCTGGAATGTACCCTCGAACAGGGGGATTTTCTCATCCTTGCACCAACTCGCAACCCGACCCGCACAACCATTGATGCCATGCTGTTCAATGCCCAGAAAAATCCAGGCAAAATTCGTTTGTATGTCCTGATATTTAACGCCGCTGAATATTCGTAATTTGAAGCGGCTTTTGCTTGTAAAAAGCGGCCTTTTTTTGCTATAATATGCTGATCCTGGATGAAATTGTCCGCCCGAGGCACGGCTATAACCCGTTTCAATGCGTTCTGCGGCCATCCTCGCGGCAAAATGATACTTGTTAAGTATAGAATCATTTTGAGAGGATTTGACCACAGGAACCGCCGTCAATCACGGATGGCGGCAAAACAGGAACATGTAACGTAAAGCAAGGAAAGGAACTGAAAATGAAGGTACGAATTGACGACAACTGTACCGCATGCGGATTATGCGTGGATACCTGCCCGGAAGTTTTTACCATGGGTGACAATAAAGCCGAGGTTCTTGTCGATACAGTCCCCCCTGAATTAGAAGAAACCGTCCAGCAGGCCGCAGATGAATGTCCTGTCGAGGCCATTCTGGTAGAATAAACAATCCTGATGTCTATTCCAACCTGAACCTAATTAGAATCGGGGAATTTTTGTTACCCCGACCCGAGATTTACTTTCTTGCGATAACCTTTTTGATGGAGTGCCTCCGTGAACAATACAATCAGCAATATACCCAAACCAGTCAATGAGCCGGTCTATTCCTACGCCCCCGGAACCAAAGAACGAGACTTGTTAAAACAGGCCATCGCTCAACTGGAATCGCAGCAGCTCGAAATTCCGCTGATCATCGGCGGCAAAGAAATCCGCACCGGCAATACCGGCACATGCATTCAGCCGCACAATCACAACAAAGTACTGGCAACCTATCACAAGGCCGGCCCCAAAGAAGTCCAACTGGCCATCGAGGCCTCCCAGAAAGCCAAACATGACTGGGAAACCCTGCCGTATCTGCAGCGCGCCTCGGTCTTTCTCAAGGCCGCAGACCTGCTCAGCGGCAAGTACCGCTATATCCTCAACGCCGCCACGATGCTCAATCAAAGTAAAACCGCTTTTCAGGCCGAAATTGACAGCGCCTGCGAACTGGTCGATTTCTGGCGGTTCAATCCTTACTATATGCAGGAACTTTATAAGGACCGCCCCTTACACTCTCCGTATGGCACGCTGAATTTTGTGGAATACCGGGCACTGGAAGGATTTGTCTTCGCGGTGACACCGTTTAACTTCACGTCCATTGGCGGCAATCTCTGTACCGCTCCGGCCATGATGGGCAATACCGTCCTGTGGAAACCCGCCTCCACCGCCGTTTACGCCGGGTACTGGATTATGCAGATTCTCCATGAAGCGGGTTTACCCGATGGTGTCATCAATTTTATTCCCGGCTCCGGCTCGCAGGTCGGCAATCCCGTCCTTGATTCTCCCCTGTTTTCCGGCCTGCACTTTACCGGCAGTACAGCTGTTTTTCAGGGCATGTGGAAAACCATCGGCGACCAGATCACCAAATACAAGACCTATCCTCGCATCGTCGGCGAAACCGGCGGCAAGGATTTCATGGTCGTCCACGCCTCCGCCGACATTGCCGCCACGGCTACCGCCATGGTTCGCGGTGCCTTTGAATTCCAGGGCCAGAAATGTTCAGCCCTCTCGCGGGTCTATGTCCCCCGAGGCATCTGGCCTAAAATTAAAGAGCAGGTTATCGACCAGCTCAAGACCGTCAAAATCGGCCCCATTCAGGACTTCAGCAATTTCATGAACGCCGTCATCGACCGCGATTCATTTGACAACACCAAAGGCTATATCGACCGCGCCCGATCCTCCAAAGAGGCCAAAATCCTCTTTGGCGGCGGATGCAACGATGCCACAGGCTATTTCATCGAGCCCACCCTGATTGAAACCACAAATCCCCGCTACGAATCGATGGTCGAGGAAATCTTCGCCCCCGTCCTGACTGTATTTGTTTATGAGGATGCCGAATACGAACAGGCCCTGCATCTCTGTGACCAGAGCAGCATCTACGGCCTGACCGGCTGCGTCTTCGCTCGCGACCGCTACGCTATCGACCTGGCGCTGGACAAACTGCGGCACGCTGCCGGCAACTTCTATATTAACGACAAACCCACCGGTGCCGTCGTCGGTCAGCAGCCCTTTGGCGGGGCTCGCGGCTCCGGCACCAACGACAAGGCCGGCTCGATGATGAATCTGACCCGCTGGGTATCGCTGCGGGCTATCAAGGAAAACTTCATCCCCCCGACTGATTACCGCTATCCATTCATGGGATAAAACAGAAAAGGCCCCGACCAAGTTCCAGCCGGGGCCTTTTTATATTCACCAGTCCAAGTCCTTCCGAGTCGCTTAGCTGTTCTCTACCTCGCGCGACAATTCGATACTCCGCTGCCGAGCCCGCTCAAAACCAGCAAACAGCGTATCGCCCAGATTCAATTGCCCAAACACATTAATCGCGGCTTCGGTCGTTCCATTGGGCGAGGTCACCTTCCGCCGCAGTTCGGCGGGGCTTTCGCCGCGGGCATAGGCCTGCTTGGCCAGCACGCCCGCCCCTTTGGCCGTCTGATATACCAGGTCCTCGGCAATATCCACTGGAATCCCCATCTTGACACCTGACTTGACCATCTCTTCCATCAGCAGGAAAAAGTACGCCGGGCCTGACCCGCTGATGGCCGTCACCGCATCAATCAATTCTTCCTTATCCACCAGGACTGCCCGCCCCACCGCAGAAAACAGTTTGAGCGTATGGTCCACCGACTCCCTGGACGCATTGGCTGAAAACAGCGCCGCCGCCCCTTCGCCCACCATCGCCGGCGTATTGGGCATCACGCGGATGACCTGGCAATTGCTCAGCCGCTGAGCCAGATATGTCGTGGTAATCCCCGCCGCAATACTGATAACCAGCGTATTATCGCGGGTCTTACCCTCAATCCCGTCCAGCATCTTCTTGACATTCTGCGGCTTGACACAAATCAGCAGCACTTTGGCGTGCGCCACCAGTTCCTCATTATTCAATGTTGTCTTTATCTTATATTCTTTGGCCAGAAATTCCAGCCGCTCCGGCCGGACATCCGACGCCATAATATCCCGGGCTTTGTATATACCTGACCCGATAATGCCTTTAATGATCGCCTCGGCCATGTTTCCGCCGCCGATGATTCCAATTGTTTCCATGCGTATCTCCTAAATTTTCAGGTAAAAAGTTGATATAATATAACTAAATACCCATCCCCGGTAAAGCAATTTTTCCCAATCGACACCCAACAGTAGCACGGAGCGCAAGCGACGTGATTTTCTTTTCAGTAGTTCGCGGACCTGTGTGTCCGCCCAAATTAATCACAGCAACCCGGAACGCAAGCGACGTGATTTTCCCTTCAGTCCCGAAGGAACGGCCTAAAATAGCCGGGCGTGGAAACGCCCGGTAAGCAATCTCTCTGCCCACAAGCCCCAGCGGGGCGACACATCAATTCGTTCCTTTTAATACGGGCAATCCGCGGTCGCCTTTGTATCCTCCATTGTCATCTCGCTCCCTTTGTCATTCCCGCGGAGG
>JAFGQP010000131.1 GCA_016935635.1 Sedimentisphaerales bacterium | reverse complement strand
TGCTCCGCAAGGCCACAGGCCTGGTGAACCGTCGATCGCCCCCGTAAACCGCCAGAGGTCGGTATTATGATGCACAACCCACCCCCCGCAGCCGTACATCGCCCTGGCGTTTTGGCGGCCGGTCACGGATAAGTCTTTGACCATTTGAATCAGCGGCTCATGCATTTCCGCCAAGTTGGTTACCTCGGCGGGCCAGTAGTTCATCTCTGTGTTAATATTGATGGTGTACTTGCTGTCCCATGCGGGATATAGCTGATAATTCCAGATGCCCTGCAGGTTGGCTGGCTGGGTACCCGGCTGTGAGGAACAGATCAGCAGATAGCGGCCGAACTGAAAATAAAGCGCGGCCAATTGCGGATCCTGGCGCTGGCTGAATAACCGAACCCGCTGATCGGTTGGCTCCTGCGCAAAGTCACTGCTGCCCAAATCCAGCCTGACCCGGTCGAATAGATCCTTATAAAACGCAATATGGTCCTTGAGCAGGTTGTGGTAGTCTTTTCGCAAAGCAGCCTGCAGGCAATCGGCTGCCCGTCTGGAAGGATCAGCGGACAGGTCATTGTAAAATTTAAAATTGGTTCCGACTGCGACCAGGATCACTGCCGAAGAGGCATTCCTGATTTGGAGTTCCCTGCCGGCGGAAGAGATAGTTCCATCCGGACAGACAATTTTAACTTGCGTTTCAAACCGCACCTTGCCCATAATTCCTTCATGATCCGAGGTTGTCCCATTCATCACCAAAAGGTCGTCACCCCGGGTAAAGACTTCGACGGGAGCCGGTCGGGTAAGCCATGCCTTAAAATTCAATTGCCCCGGGCGGCTGGCTGTCAGGCGAACCGCAGCAACCTGGTCAATAAACGAGGTAAAGACCTCCCGCTTGAAAGTCACATCTCCTACTTTGTAGGAGATCGAGGCTACAGCATCATCCAGACTCAGCTCACAATGGTAGTCGGCTGCCTGGTCGTGTCCTTCAAATACAAGGAATAAGTCTCCCACGGTTTGATACGGCATACCGTGCGCCTGTTGACTGGAAATCGTCTTGCAGGCCATCGCCTCGACCTTTTCATAAAGGCCTTCAAAAATCAGCCTGCGAAGTTCCAGAAGCGACTCCAATGCCTTGGGGTTATACTGCTAAACCACATACCTTTTTTTGAAATCCATGATTACTCCATTCAATATTTCTTACGCATATCCGAAAAGCGATCACAGACAATCTGATCTCAACTGGAACTCTTTTTTCTAACTTCCTGGCGTCAGTGCGGCTGCATTCCAATTGGAGTAATCCCGGCCATATGAGTTTGTATTGATTCGATGCAGGGAATGTCCGCCGCCGTCGGCGCTGGTCGGCCAGGGGGTGACATCATCGTAGTCCACCTTCTCAATCGGAATCCAATAACGGCTCTTGCCATATTCCTGATCGCCGGGTATCTGTATCTCGATTTCTTCGCCGCTATTATCCAGCGCTCCGCTATATGGGCCGTACACCTCACAAGGGGTCAAGCTGCACAGTGACGGCGTCTTGGCTACCAATATACGCGTATGGGCCGGAATCATCGAATTAGCCGGAAACTCAAACTCTGTCCCCTTCAGACGCCATGGAATATTTTCGGTAACAAAGACGCCCGGAGATGTCTCGGTACTTGCCTCAGACATCATCGCCACAGGAGAATTGGAACGGTTATACAGCTCAACAAATTCATACGCGCCTCCCCCAGGAGGATTATAGTAAATCTCCGTCATCACAATATCCGCAATCCATGGTTCGCTGTTGGCTCCGCCCGGAGTCGGCGAAATCATTCGGGTAAAATCGTAACCGCCGGACAATTCGGCCTTTGGGTAACGGCCAAAGGTAATACCTGTTTCAGACGCATCGAAGTTTTCCTCTGTCTGGTAGTAGCCGGTAACCTGGCCGGACTGAGCGGAGTACAGATAGACGGTTTCGCCGCCTTCGCTGAGACCAAACGGGGTATTGCAGCCCGGCGATGACGGGTTTCCGAAGGTCATATTCTCAACAAAGACGAGATAACTGCCAGCGTTAATTACAGTTCCGGCTGGAATCTCGTATTTCATAATATTTATAGTGTCATTGTTTCTATCCGACAAAAACCAGCCGCCGATATTGATATTCTGGCTGGTTGCATTATACAGTTCAATCCAGTCAGAAGCGGTGCTGTGGGAATGAGCCTGCAGCTCATTAATCACAATGCTGTCCGCTGCCAACACCGTATCCACACCGCCGGGCGTGCCGCCTGCGGCCAGACTGGTTCGCCAGCCAGCCTTTTCCTCCCACAGATTGAGGTCGGTATTGGCCGGATTGACCATCGTTAGTGAAAAACCTGCCCCATCCGTCAGGTCGTACCAGCCGTCCTTGTAGTCAAAGTCGTGAATCTCGGCACCGAGCGCATTGAGAAGAACAATCTCCTCGCCGTTGTTGTCTAAAGAACCCAGATAGGTGCCCGGAACGATATTGATTCCTGCCGTGCCATACCGGGCAGCAAAGGCCGCCTGATTCTTGACCAGCACCGCATAGCCGCCGGCTGCCAGCGTATAATCGCCAAAGGTAAAGTCGATACCGTCGGTAAAGCAAACAAGGTTCAGATTAATAGCCGTACTGCCGATATTTGTCAGCTCGATAAACTCGAAATCTTCATCGGTCAGATTCGGGTTGCCGGCTACCGTCATTTCCGCAGGCACCGGATCGGATGGATGGTACATCAGTTCGGAGATACGCAGGTTTTGCAAAACAGGACCGACATCGTAAACTTCTGTGTTCATCGCGCTCCAACTGCTGCCATCCTTAATACGCGCCTTGACACTGCTGCTCTTGTTCAATATTAACGCTCCACCTCCTGCGTCTTTGGTAATTTCAATTTTATCAATTGCCATGTCGCCCTTAGATCCTCCTGCGGCGACAGCTCGGAAACGAATCCTGATCATCCCCGTATAGGCGTTCAGATTAACCGTTGCCTTAGTGTAGGCAGCGCCATTGGATGTGTGCTGTTGACCGGTTTTACTCCAAATGCCATTTGTCCATGAACCGCTGCTATAAACATCTACATTCAATGTCCCCATGTTAGAGCCGTACATGTGGTAATAGAATGTCAGTTCACGAGCCGTTCCATCCATACCGGGACCCTCAAGAATGGCAGTATTGCCGGAAACACTGGCATCGGATGCCTCTAAATACATATACCACGTGCTGCTCAATGCACCGGCAGCAGGCCCCGTACTGCTGGAGGGTGTGCCGCCTGAATCACGGGGCCAGTCGTGTGTGTCTCCCAAAGAAACATTAATCCAGTTACCCATGCCCGTTTCAAAGTCTTCGGATTCCAAAACAACCCTGCCCGTACCGCCGATTATTGAAGCGTTTGAATTGACTGAGCCGCCCGGCAATCTGGGGTCTTCGCCGTTTGTGGTATAATAAATATCCCCTGTTACCCCTGAGGGTTTACTGATATCAAGAGATGCACCCGAATTGACATAACCGCCAGGCGGACTGAAGATCGGAGGTGTTTTGGCAAACGTACTGGCAATATACCCATCCAGATAGTTCAGACGGTTGGTAATCCATGTTTTAAAGAGGTTAATTTCTACATCAAAGGAGTTCGGATACGATTTTTTCGGGCGCTGAACTATCGATTCAGTGAGCAGCGCTTTCGTCTGGTCGACATAGGCCATCGTCAACTCTGTATTTAAGACTTTTTCCCTGTGTTCAAACCAGCGGTCGGCAAGGGTTATCCTGTATTCGAGATGCTCTTGCAATTTAGTGTGCCATTTCCCGAAAATTTCTCCTGCTGTTCTCCATGTGTTATAGGGTCGATCGTAGGAGTTCCCGTTATTGTGAAAGCCTCGGTCGTAGTCCCAGGGAGGTCCCGAAAAAACTTTCCCGTTACGGTCCTTATAGGTATAATAACTGCCCCAGAAGGCATCTGAATCCAAACAGACCTGTTCAAGAAGTCCGTGATCAATCCAGGATATAACATCCACGTAATCCGTGTACTTAGCCTGGGAACCAGGATAATAGATACTGGCGGTGTTTTGCCAGAACACCGAATGAACCTCATTCAGATAGCTGGTGACCCAATTGATCTGCGAGCCGGTGATTACCGAGGAATCCGGATCGGCTAAAATTCCTGTTCCGGCACCGGAGCCTATATTATAGTATGCTGGTTCCCACAGGGCTTGTCGATTAAGAATAATATCGCCTGTATCTGGTTTATCACTTTTTATGATATATCCACCGGACACTTTCGGTTCGAGATTATGCGAGGCATCCAAACGTGCGATATCCACACGGTCATCACTGCGTTTGATTTTTTCGCGAAGTATGAAGAGTCCCTTATAATCGGCTGTCGATATTGCGCCGCCGTCGGTATTCAAATACAACTCCACATACCGCTGACGCGGTGCATAATGGCCCATCTCCTGGAACCATTTATAGGCCAGTCCTTTCTTCATCGAGGTATAGTCTAATTGGTCGCTTGAAAGTACCCAGTCTGATTCCGCAGGCATATCTAAAAGCGAAACTTTTTTGTCTAAGTCATATTCATCCAGCATTTCAACCCGAAAATGACGATTGCCGTAGGTGCTTTCCCCGCGATATCGAATCTGCCCCAATCCATTGAAATGTTGCGGCCCTGCAATATAAGCCCGTCCCGTCACAGCATCAATATCAACAATGACAGAGATACACTTGGTCCATGGTTTATTTGTAACGTCAGAAATAATAGGCGCTCCAAGCGTATCGACAACAACAATTGGCAGATTGGTATTCGATGGAGACACCGTCGGATCGACAAATATGTATGTCTCAATCCTTGTATCAGACGGCTGAAAGCCCGGCTTGAAGGCCTTGGCAATAATTCGTGTTGTACTGCTGACAGCAACAGGGGCAGTATAATCCAATCCGTTTATCAGAGTCGGCGCAGTCCCATCGGTTGTATAACGAATTAAGGCTCCGGGGGTAGTGCAGCTCATCGTCAGGCTGAAAGCATTGATATAACAGCCGCCTTTCATATTCACATCGGGCTTTTTGGTTACTTGTTCAAAAGACCCCTTGAGGTTATCGGCTCCGGGCGTTGGGATGGAGAAATAGCGAACCTCATCATAATAACAACCATACGAAATATCTGAATCCTGAGCTGGATAACCCTGTTTTCCGCCGCCCAAATTGATATGATTGTATTCATGAACCGGCGTTATCCCATCCGAATCAATCAGTCCCAGGTATTCACCCTCTTTAGACAACTGGAAGTTCGTATGAAGATAGCCGGCCAAATCCACATACGGATAATTGCCCGGGTTTTCAGCCTGTATCTTTCCGGAGGCAAAGACAATCAAATAGTATCCCGGCTGCAATACCAATTGACTCATCTCAACAGGAAACCGCCACTTGGTTTTCAGATTAGAGTCATCGGTCAGGTACCATCCGTTGATATCCATAACCATCCCGGAATTATTATGGATTTCAATCCAGTCGGACGATTCACCGTTGCCATCCAGAATATCACCCTGTCCCAGCGGCGATTTGCTTTTGTTATCGGCAAGAAACTCGCTGATGACTACCAGGGGGGCATCCAGCATCCAGCTTGGTGCCATCCGTGCGACATCGGCTAAATTCACCATCATATCCATATTCATATCCGCACAGGAAGACTGGGAGGTCCCGGTTATCGCAAGATTCCAAACTTCCTGCAGACCTAATACGCGATTATAAACGCGCACATCATCAATCTGACCGTTGAAAACTTTGAATGTTGAATAGTATTTGCCCAGCGTCATGGGCAGCGTGCTGGCCGTATTGATAGACTGGGAAACCACACCGCCAATGGTTTCAAGCTTGCCATCCACATAAAGGGCAATATTGTCAGTGCTTGTACCATTTGACGTCACGGCAATATGATGCCAGAGGTCATCGGTCAAATAAGTCGTCCCGATAATATAGCCTCCGCCCACATCGACACGAAGCAATCCTTTTTCATCTACCCAGATAAGCCACAATTGGGTGTTTAGTTCCGAACCCCAAGCCATGATGCCGCCGGACGGTTGATCGGTCTTAATCCATGCCGTGCACGACCGGGGATTTGTCCCGGTAATGCCGCGAAATATTGTACTGGCGTCTCCTTCTACATAAGCATAGACATAATTGTCCACTTGATCAAGCTGCAAGGCTCCGCCGATTGTTCCACCTATCGGATTCCAACTGGCGCCGTACACGGTACCGGTCTTGCCCGAACCCGAAGCATCGGCCGCATACAGTCCGCTGGTTTCATCGAACTTCCAGTGCAGGACAAGCCCTGTTTCACTGCCGCAGGAGGATGGCTCCATCCATTGGGATGCCAGTAGAACCAGATCGCCGATGCCGACCTGACAATCACCGTTGATATCGCCAACAACAAAACAACCCAGCAAAGCGCTCGAAAAAAGCATCTGTAAACTCAACAGAAAATGTAAAATCAATGCTTTATTTCTCATTCGGGTTACTTCCATTATTTATAATTGCTCACAATTTATTCTTATAGAATATTCTTTTCCGTCAAAATGTCTTCTTTTCTCACAATCAAGCGATTCGATTGTATCGGCATCTGAATTTACTAATAGGGACACCTTGTGGTCACAAACTTGCTGCTCGCCTTGGGCCAGGCCAGGACAAAACTCGTTGTGAACCGCAGGCCGCCAACTGTAGAATACACGTCCGATTTTTCAAATTCGACGTGTCCATCGAGAAAAACAACGTCTCCCCGGCCATCGTTTCTTCTCTCCACTGCTGTCGGTATGCCGTGATAGGTGGCGATTGCATCTCCCAGCGAACCGAATGGGTCCTTTGGATGTCTGGCCATAAAATTGGTATCGTTCAATACGGCACTGTTAAGGAAGTTGCCGGACCCTATCGGTTTTTCAATCTGCCAGGTTGTTTCCTCTGTCCAGAAAAGTGTTTGGCTGGGATTTGAAACCTCCGTAATCCGAAGTACGCCATAGACTTTCGGTACGCCATTGACTAGATTGGTTGTTATTGGAATCCCCAAAAAAGCATTTTGACTGAACGCATACTGCGGTTCCATCGGAATTTTACACGTGGGCACTAATTGATAATGCCAGAGTTTTTGTATGGAAACAAAGGTGGGACAGAGAAGAACTTTCGGATCATTGATGTATCCCCAAAGAGGCCCTGCATTTGCAGGCGTATTCCAGGGGCTAAGGCTCTTCGTGTGCCATTGGCACGATCCTGTAGAGATAACTCCCTCTTTATAGATGTTCCACATAGAACCGGTAAACTTGCCGTCATTATCGCCAAGATACGCAAGCGAAGCAGCGCCAAGGGATTTTAGATTCGACTTGCAGATTAAATTCTTGGCCGCCTCCTTCGCTCGAGCCAAAGACGGCACAACAATGGCCAGCAGCATCGCAATAATCGCAATCACAACAAGCAATTCAATAAGCGTAAATCCCTGGTACGCCTTTCCATTTCTCGATTTTGTCGTTCCAGTATCTGTTTTCATAAACAACCTCCATTTTTATTTTACAATCCATTCGTGTTAAATTTGAGCCTCAATAAAACGAACAACTTCGCTTCTTATACAATCATGATAAGCCTGACTGATCACATCATATTTTCTATTGAACCCTCAGGTTGCCGGCACTGATCATATTGGCTGTATTGCTCGGCATTTGCGAAGAGGAACTGACATTGAGAACATTGCCGACAAAGGCAGCGGTTGCTGTTGCATCCATGGTCAAGAAAGGTCGCCCCGATGCCAACTGATCTCTCAAATCGCCGCCAAGACTTTTCAGGCTGGCCGTGTTTTTCACCATGAAAACACCGGCCTCTCCGTCAGGCGCCAGATGGAACAACTGAAGTCTTACATCTCCGCCATTGATGACGGCACTGTACTGATGCGTTCCCCAACCGGCAGCCCCAAACATCCTGAACGTATCGGTTAAGGAATCGCCGGTTTCGAGGTAACGGCCCGCAGTGCCGTTGACCGTAACGATCTGAGAGTTAATCATATCCAGACCGCCAGCGCCAATATCATCGACCTGCAGGGCATTGGTGCATTGATCGACGCCGAATCCAAGGCAATAACCGGATGGGCCAAAGTCACCGTCCGCAACCAGATGGACGCCTTTGTTGCCGCCGAAGACAAAATTCTCATGAAGCACTTGGCCGGTCATATTACCAAACAGATACGGGGTCGCATCCCGCCACAGAATCGCATGAATCCCGCTGGTGGCACCCGCAGGGATGCTGGCATAATATGATGACTGATGCGTATAAGTCGAAGGATTGAACTGGCAATTATGGATCTGACCATCCGTAGAGCCATTACCGACATGAATCCCTGTCTTTAAGGCCGTTGACAGAATATAATCAATGTAATGCCGGTCACATCGATACGTCGCCAGGTCGAACAGTTGATACGGAATCGTCACGGCTAAATTAATCGCGTAAATATCAGACCCAAGACCGCGTATCAAGTAGGGATATGGAACCATGCCGTACATGCCCGTTACCGGGTCATTATCCAACTCATTGTAAATCTGTTCGGGATAATGGAAACTCAAGCCTCGAATGCCGGCTCCGGATTTAATCTGGATAAATGGCGTACCGTTGGCGTTGTTTCGGCCGGCATACACATTAAGCAAACTTCCCTTATGACTCGTGCCGTGTGGATTATCAAAGACGCCCTTGAGTTCCACACCAGTCGGAATGGTCAAAGTGCCATTGAGGCGATAATCGCCGCCCGGCACAAATACAATCCCCCCCCCATTGGCATCCGCATCCGCCAGTGCTGCCTGAAAAGCGGCTGTGTCATCGGTCACACCGTCTGCCTTCGCATGATAGGGAGAATAGGTTACAACAAACAGGTCCGACTTGGCGGGTTTATGCACCGTTGTCGGCTTCTTGTAATCGTATGCAGGCAGTGCATCCACCGAAAGAGGCGTATGGTCGATATTTACTGGATAAGTAGTATTTTCAATTATCCGGGCGCCGCCTGAAAAAGTATTACCCAGAATCGAAGCCCCGCGGACACCGCTGGCAATTTCGATGTGATTGGCAGTTGTACTGGTAAAGGTGGAATTAATAACCGACAGATAGCCGCCGTCAATATCCACTGTGCCCTGCTGGATATCGCACGACATCATCATCACCTTTGCAGTTCCTTCACTGAAAACCGCATCCCCTGAGGCATCGATGGTGCAGGTATGGAACATATCCGTCTCTGAAGCGCCGGTTCCCAGGTAAACACCGGTCTGGGCACCTTGAATATTAAAACGCGTAAACTGATAACCAGCGTAGGCACTTTTTTCTATATAAATCCCGGTTTCGCAATTGATCAGATCAAATCCATACGATTGACCGTTTGGTGCGGCACCGCTGTCTTCTGACCAGCGTGACGGCCTTAAGGCAAGGCCGATACTATACCCTTCCACGGTGACATAGCAGGAATACGACCAGTCGATTCGCCGAACGATGATCCCGGTGCCGTTGTTATAGATCCATGCTTCGTGCTGTCCGGCCGTCGGCGCATTGACCAAACCGGAACCGGCCCAGTAATCCGGCGAAAAGTGAACGGTCTCAATTCGCCCGATATCGGCAAGGCGATCATACTCGATGCCTGTCTTGAGCGGCGTTCCAAAGACATTACGGACGAACGGACGAGCCGTTGTCCCTTCCCGATAGGTCGTAAATCCAATATACGAATTCACAAGGGTCACGTTTTCAAGGGTATTGCCGCCCCCGTGAAACGTCGGCGGATACGGCTGAATATCGGTTGGCAGTTGTTCTGGATACCATATCGTAATCCCGTTGACCCCGGAGCTGCCGCTAAGTTCAATAAACGGGGCTCCATTTTCATTGCCGCGGCCGGCGTAGGCCTGCAAAATCGTACCGGCAACAGGACTGCCCGGCACCGGCTTCTGCCAATCACCGCGAAGCATCACCCTGGACGGAATCGTCAGTATACCACTGACCTTATAATTGCCGGCAGGCAAAAACAGCGCCCCGCCGCCCAGATTATCAATCGATATCAACGCCGTCTGGATTGCATCAGTAACATCGGTTGTGCCATCTGCAACAATCCCGAAATTCTCCGCATAATGAGGTGTCACAATAATATCATCGGTTGGATACACCGTACTGACAACATGCCAGTCTGTCACGAATCCACCAAGCCAGTTGAAAGACAGGGCGTTAAAATCCCTAAAATCAACAAGACACCATGGGGCAAAATTGGCAGGGCTGTCGCAGTCGGATGCCAGCCAATCGGCGGCGAACAGCTTAAGGTCTTTGATGTCCACCCCGCCGTCTTTATTGACGTCTCCACCAATGCCTGCGAGCGCCCGAATGGTCGTCTTGCCAGGATGGGTCGCGTTATAATCATACAAAATCCGGCCAGCACCGCCATGGGCTTTAATTTTCCCGGCCGCAACACAATCCTGTACCGCCCCGGTCTGGTCGCCATGGATGGTCACGCTGCCCGATTGAATATCAATAAATGAACCCGGCTGGATACCCACAGCGCCATACCAATGATCGAGGTTCAGAGTACCGCTATTGACATAAACCTTAGCTATACCTAAAGTCGGGGTGCTGTCGTGATAGCCAAGCCCAAAATTCTGTCTGCCGGTGATGGTTCCGCCATTAATCTGAATGGTCGCATTGGCGCCATTGTTCATACCCCACCACAGGTGGCCGGCAAAATCGCACTCACCGCCTGCCTCAACAATCAATGTGGCCGTATTATTATTGCCGATGGATATCCACGGCCCTGTGGTTGTCAGCTTTCCGCCGTTTTTGACGCGGAGCACACCCCCGGGTCCACCGCTGCCCTGTTGAAGGTCCCGAAAGATATAAGGGCTGGTTACCTGACACTCTGCGGCATTTGGTTTATTAAATGCGCATTTATAATTGCCATTGAGACTGCCGGGGATCGGTGTCCAGTTTGATATAGTGCCCCAGTCCCCCGGCGTAGTAACTTTATTCCAGGTAATGGTTGTTGTTGCCGCTGCCCATGTCGTGGCGCTTGCACCCGTAGAAGCAGTACTTTCATTGCCGAAGGCGTCACACATTTTAACCGTATAGGTGTAGGTTGTACTTGCGCTCAAGCCGGTATTAGTGTAGCTGTTGGAGGTAATCCAGCCGCTGTCTACCCCCCCTGGATTGCCCGAAGTTTCATCAAAATAGTACTCCACAGGACCATTCTCATCCGTCCCCGGTGTTGCCGTCATCATAATCGATGTTGCACCCGTAGCGGCGGGCGCGGAGGCAAACGCTGCAGGATTGGGCGTCGGCGGGTCGGTTTCGATGGGAATTGCCCTGATCGTTGTTTTACCCGGAATGACACCATATTCAGCAATAACTTGGCCGGTACCGCCAAAGCCTTTGATTTTTCCGGCATTAACATAAGCATTCACCTGACTTGTCAGATTGCCGGGAATGGTCACTAAACCGTTTGCAATATTAAGAATCGAGGCGCCCTTGATCGAATTTACGGCATCCCAGTAAGCCAGGTTCAAAACACCGGCATTGATATTGACATATCCAGTACCGGTACTCCAGCCAAGGCCGATTTGTCCGCTGACATTGACCGTTCCGCCATTGATATCCAATGTCCCGACTGAAGGCGAATTAAGACCGATCCACATGTTCTGACCGAAATTCACGGTGCCGCCGGTCTCAACGATCATTTGCGCGGTATTGTTGTATCCGACAGCCGACCAATTGACACCCGTTGTAATAGTTCCACCGGCAATCACGCGTATCACGCCGCCGGGCCCGTTATCGCCCTGAACGAAATAGAGACACGTTTGGACATCACTGACGATACACTCTGCGGCGCCGGAGGTATAAAACTGGGCTTTCCCATCCGCTACAACCGAAGGGAGTCCATTGGTCCAGTTGGCCGCAACATTCCAGTTGCCCACGGCCGGCGAAGTGATTCCATTGGCTGCAGGATTCCACACTGTGGAGGCATAACCAGAGGCCTGGGCCATCAGTATAAACGCCAGCATGGATACCATTGAAAACAGCCTGTTTATTCTCATCACAATAACCCTTGAATCATTTTAACCATCAACTCCGCCATACCGTCATTGATTAAAAAAATAAATTGCATGTATACTTAAAAATATCTGCAAGACAGTGATGTCAAACATTCAACTGTAAATTCACCCCAAAAACCTCGCTGAAAACCGCATTAACGGCATTTTTCGACACCCTGATTACACATAAAAATACTCGCAAAAAGAAGCAAAAAAGGGTTGCGGGCTAAAAGTCCGCAACCCGATAAAAACAACAAATAACGAATGTATCTTCTATTTCCTCCTTTTTAACAGAGCCAGCGCACCCAGACCCAGCAGAGCCATGGTCGCCGGTTCCGGAATAATGGTTGTCTGATCTGTCAGTGCATCATAAGTTGCCGTAATACCATCTTCCCAGGTAGTTTGAATCTTGCCCACAGCGGCATAATTCTCCACAGCAGTTAATCTGTTGCCGCCAACGATCACTTTACCTGATCCCTCGATCCAAATAGCCGAGCCATCCATAATCGAATTGAGGTCGTCCCAATAGTGTAGATTCAGAAGACCGCCGTCATTGACATTCAGTATGGCAATCCCGCCGCCAGCCGATGGGGTGCTGGCGTTTATCGTGCCAAGACCGAGATTTCCACCCACATTGATAACACCGCCGGCGTTGATACTAATGGTGGCACGACTCGTGGGGGCGCCGCCGCTGCTGGCATGGGTGCCGCCCGTAGCTGCCCACAGATGACTGACAATGTCCAGCACTCCGCCATTGATCTCAACAACACCGTATGTAGGACCCCAGGTGGCAGTTGGATTTGAGGGATCATAGCCAGCCGCTTTAGTACCGCCATTACCCGTGGCAACCCCAAACCACGAGTTATTAGTCACAGTTCCGCCTGCGTTAATAACCAGTTTGCCGGTAACCCAGTTGTTGTTCCCAACTTTACTATCGGCCGTCGATGTAATGCTTCCGCCGTTATTGACAACCAGCGTCCCGGACTCATCAACACCCAATTGAAATCTTGTAATATCGGGAGCTGCATCGCTCAAGGTAATGGTATTGCCTGTCCAGCCGCCCCAGTTAGCCCGAGCCACATCCGCTGCACCCGGCACTAAACCGCCTTGCCAGCCATTTCCGTCCGACAAATCCACATCAAACCAGTCGCCGCTGTTCTGATAACGAATGGTAGCGGCATTTGCCACACAAACCAAACTGACAACCATTAACAAACATATTAACTTTTTCATCTTTCCATTCCTCCACAAAAATTTTTTTAATGTTCATTATACATCCGCAACACACTTGCCAAATTCTTTATTACACGCACGAATCCTCACTACACACACTTAACAAGTCTTTGACACAAACTCTTTATCGGGCACCCGGACTTAAAGCAATGCCCGGGCGCCTGTTTTAAGGTCAAGAACCCGTTCCCAATCTTTACTGAGGAACCGGGGCTGTTAATTGATAATTATCAAGCCAGTTGCGAGCAAACACCGCAAAATCTGCCAGATTAAGCTGGCAGTCCAACACAGCGTCGCCCGGATGAAGAACATCTAAATTGATGACCGCCGTGGTTGCCTGGCAGGCATTTAACGCACAATCCATCGCAATGCTGCCCGAAGAAACCGGCAGATTAAATCCATCGTCCACCGTTACCATTACGGTAAACGGACCGGAATGATAATTGACCGTTACGGTCGGATCCGCAACCGTGGCGCTGGGGCTGAATACGACATTAGGCTCAGTCAGAACAACACCGTCCTTGGAGGCAGTCCAAAGATAGGTTACAGCTGAATTGCCATCGTCGGTCAGGGTTGAATCCAACTGAATCGGTTCATTAATCCAGGTCGCTGTAGGTTTCGTTTCAATGACCACCGAAGGCGGCGTGTTGCCGGTAACCTCAAACGGCGTTATGAGGCCTTCGATAACAGGATTATTGGCATCGTACACCACAAGCGCCGGATCGCCCACAAGATATGAATCTACCTGCCAGTAGTAGGTCGTCGGCTCTGTAACGAGAGGTGCACTGACTGTTACCGATGTTGCATTTTTCCCCTTTGTCACAACTTTCGTGTAATTTGCGCCCAGCTTGTTCGGGTCAGTCCCAAACCACACATCCACCCAGACATCAGTCGCAGGCGGTATCGGAGCCATATTCGTCCAGCTCAAAGTCTGGTTTCCTTGCAGAACCGTTTTGTACACAGGATTTCGATTCATTGGGTCCGGAGCGGTAAGGATTGTCTTGCCATTGGCATAAACCGCCGTTGGCGTAGCCAGACCGCCAAAGCCTTTTACTTTGCCGTCGGCAATCCGGGTATCTAACAGCGCCTTTTGATTGCTGCTGAACACAATGCTTCCAAATTCGAGATTGATATTCGACCCGTCAGAATTGTTAAAATTCAGTCCGCCATTAACTTCAATCAGACCGCCGTTAGTTACGTTAATATACCCTGGGTGAAAAGCATTTTCAGCCCCGTCCGTACCGAGCTGCAAGTTGCCGGTATTAATTGCACCCACTTTCACATAACCGCCATCGACAAGCAGTTGTGACTGTCCCGTAGCAGCGGTGAACCAGCCAACACCGAGACGACCGCAAACAAGCAACTCACCGCCTTCTTCAACAATCATCGTAGCGGGCATGTTGTAACCGATCGCGCTCCAATCGCTGCCCTCGGTGTACAGAGTACCTCCATCGACAATCCTTAGCGTGGCGTTTGGATTCGTACCCCCGTCTCCCATAGAGAAGGTCCCGCAGCCCGTCATAGAAATGACGCGGCACTCGGCAGCAAGGCCGTTATTCAGTATGGCTTTAGGATCACCGGGAGGGGTAATCACGGGAATGCCCGCAGACCAGTTCGTCTGTGTCCCATTGGTCCAATTCCAGTCGGAATAGCCGTTGACCACGGCGTTTGGATCCAGCGGATTCCACACCGTATTGGCGAATGCAAGACCCGCCATCAACAGGACAGTTGCTATTATACATACTCTATTTTTAATTCTCATTTTATGACCTCCACAAAAGATTAATTATTCATTTATGTTATATCCCTGTCACGTCTAAGGAATTTCCGTAGGCACTAAGATGGTATAATCTGTTATCCAGTCACTTGCCAACAAGTACAGATCATCCAAATCGGTGTCACAGTCGCCATCCACGTCGGAATTCGGTATCTCTGGAGCACCGGTACGACGCGCGGCCGCACAGGCATCGGCATACACAACCACTTGCACGGTATCGGTATTCGTTACTGTCGGATTAAAACCATCCTTTACGCTGCAAGTCAGCACATAGGTCGTGGGGAAGGTGGCGGGATTTACCGTCACAATCGGATCTTCCACATTGGCATTTGGACTAAATACCGCGCCTGATGGATCGGAGGACCAGGTGATTGTCACTGGCGAGGTACCCGCGTCGGTAACGGTCGCATTCAACTGAACCGGCTGGTTGGCCCAGGTGACCATGTCCGGCGTGTCAATGACCACCATCGGCGGGGTATCATCATTCGAACTGAATTCGAACACCTCGCCCGCAATTGGGGTTCCTGTCGGACTGCCGTAGATATAGGAATCCACCTGCCAGTAGTACTGGGTGATTCCACCGACCGCTGGAGCGTTCACCTGTACGGTTGTCTGATTTTGTGCAGAGACAACTTTTGTGTACGTCAGAGGATTCAGCTTGTTCGGGTCCGTTCCAAACCAGACATCCACATAAACCGGATCGCCGGGCTTATTGGGATCCATATTCTTCCAGCTTAAATCCACCGGGGCGGTTAAACCTATCGGAACCGCTACCACTGAGCCGTTTTCCGGAGCAGGCTGCATCGGGGAGATTGCCCATAAAGTTGTCTTGCCTGCATTGGTTACATTATAATCATAGACAAGAGTTCCCTTGCCGCCATAAGCAACCAGTTGAGCGGGAACGGAATTCTTCCATGTATCATAATTGGCAACTCGATTGCCGTTGGCAATAATTTTGCCGTACCGCACATCGATAAGCATCTTATTACCGGAATTGGTTATGTTGCTGGTCTTGAGGTCCACAAGTCCACCCTTGTCAACGAAAAGTTGTCCCCAACCGGTACTTTCACTCATCTGCAAAGACCCTGTGGTAATCTCAAAGGTTCCGCCGTCAACAATCAGGTTTGAAGGCATTCCGGCCGCGACGCCAGCGCGCCCTACCATAACCCGAGCCTGGCTGGTCACTTTGCCGCCTTTTTCAACCGTCAAGGTAGCTGGTCTGTTGTAACCGACTGCATTCCAGCCATTGGTGGGGCCTAACGTCAGATTGCCGCCGTTTTTAATCTTTAACCAGGTTCCGTTGGTCGCCGAGCCGCCGTCTCCCATTGCAAACTTGGTAGGCACTGTCTGGATGCCGGTTACCAGACACTCTGGCTGATTGGCTACATTAAACGTCGCAGTGCCTTGAACGTCTGGAAGGGTTGCAGTGGTCCAGTTCTCCGCTACATGCCATAATTGCCTGGTGTTCGGATCTGGATTAGCCGCTGAATTCCATACTACGGCGTTTGTCATACCTGCCATCAACAAGATGGCTGCTAAACACATTAAAAATTCTCTTCTCATTTTAATTACCTCCCAAAATGTTATAATTGTTTCGTACTTGCCGGATTAAACGTTATTCTAAATTTTTCTCTTACAAATTTTCACAGCGTACACACATTATTATCATTTAATCCGCTCGTTTACCGTTAATTTGTATTCCACGTAAATCGCAGCACTTTGGTCGTGTAGCCAAAATTGTCAAGCAATCAGGTAATCTCATAGAAGTCCTTATTCCGGCTGGCCGGGTAAGCTGGCAGCGATGGATGATTGGCATAATAGATACTGGCTGTCGGATCATTCGCGAAGATATCACTATATATCTTTGTACTTTGTTCTTTTATTACATAGTGCTCCACATGGCCGTCAAAACAGCCATACATAAAACCGCCCTGATGCCAATAGGCCAGCGGTTCTTCCCAATTGTTGACACCCAGACTCGAGAAAACAAGCCCGCCCCAGTTGTAACCGCGTGTATCACCCTGCTCGATTACGGCCATGCGCCCGCCCGGATTTTTCACCTCATCGGTTTTTTGGGCTGAAGGTCCCCATTTATCACTCTCGTATCCACTCACCCCATGGAAAACTGTTTCATTGAAGGAATAACTCCGATACCCTCCTTCGGTTTTTTGAGTGCGTGTGTCCCGGGGGCAGTTATACACCTTGGTATCTCCCAGGTAAGGATACAAGGTACCATGACGAATCCCGGCCAGCCGCTGGTCAAGGGTCGCTTTAATCGGAGCAACCGCCGGCACAAAGTCGCCCATAGTCGTCGGTGATACATTGGGATTGATAACCGGCAGACAAACCCAACTGGACTTATTGCCGAGTCCATCGCCTTCCTGGTTATAGCGGGTCGTTGACCGTGGCACTTGCTCTTTGTTATCGTTGGAATAAATCGCACTGGTCAGCATGATCTGCCTGGCATTGCTGCCGCACAGCTTCATTGCAGCAGTATCCTTGACTTTTTTTAACGAGGGTACAACAACCGAAAGCAGTAATGCAATGATCGCAATCACCACCAGCAATTCTATCAATGTAAATGCGTGCTTTTTTTCCATAGGCATCTTTCTAATCCCTAAAGCTGCACGGCCATGAAACCTGTCTTTTTACATTGCATAGACACTGTATTTCTCCAAGTTTATGTCGTTTATATTGTATGCATCCTTGAGTACAATGTCAAGACATTATTATAATATATGAAAATATAGGCTTTATATTGTATTTACATTTCATTTCAAATAACATTATTTAAATTCTTTGATTATCTCCTAAGTCAATAATATAAATATATTTATGTTATCTCCGGATACACGCCATCCATATAAGGTCTTGCCCTTTAAATCGAAACTAGCCATTTACATTACTGTTTCTTCGATCTTCCATTATGTGTACCGTTTATGCATTTTTCTGCCCACTTTGTACCGCGACGTCTTGGTCCCGATTTCCCGGCTCGCTTGACAAACTCATAAACACCTGCTCTTCGGCTGTACGGCTCTGGTGACAGAATTGTTGAAAGCCAGGGAGGACCGACAATTGCAGCGATTGTTGAACCAGTTTGAAAAACAGGACCTGCTGATCCTTGATGAACTGAGGTATGTGCCGTTTAGTAAGGCCGGCTCCGAGCTGCTGTTCGAGAGGTGGTCAGTCGAACCTATGAGCGTCAGAGCCTGATTATCACAACGAACCTGCCGTTCGAGAGTTGGACGGAGGTGTGCGGATCGAAGCGTTTGACGGGTGCAATGCTGGATCGGCTGACACATAAGGTTCACATCATTGAGACCAACGGGGCCAGTTATCGTCTTGAGCAGAGCCGTAAACGCTTAGCCGGACAGAACAAAAGAGCAAGTCAGAATTGAATATTGACAGCCGGGGCGATCCTGGCTATATGGATATCAGGTGGGACAATTTTACTCCGCCGTTTATATGAGCAAGCACAACAAAATCACCTTGTTTTACCTGTGGGCCTAAATGTTCGATAAGGGACTCATGAATGACTTCTTAAATCAATTGCATAATTTCCAGACTATTGAAAAGTTTATCTTAGCAGTATTACTCCAATATTGTATTTACATATTATCATATTTGCAGGCTTTATGTTAAGCCATATATTTAATTATTTTATCCAAATATGAACTAAATACCTCCACAAAAAACCAATAATACGTAAAAAAACAACGCGTCAATATAATTGTTTTTGATAACAATCAAGACCATTAAAAAATCTGTATGTTACTCATAATAAACACTTTATGTATTATCTTAAAAACAACCTTCATGTCTTCTTATGAGAAATTGCACCACCGAGAGTGATTAAATTAAATAAATTATTGATTTCAATAGAGCATTTTAATACAATGACATATGTATAATATATGTAAATACATATATCTTTATTTATAAAATCACAGATTCCCGTTAGTTGTGAAATTCCAGCAAAATCAAACCAAGGTAAAATAGCTGGAATGCACTTAAATCAGTTTTGGAGAGAATCGTGACAAAGGTATTATTATCATCAATTGTGTATCTATTATTGGGTGTTTCTGTCGCTTTTGGAATCGACAAAGACTGGACCAATGGAGGAGGTGACCGCCTCTGGCGTAATGGAGCGAACTGGGACGGTGGTTTGCCTACGTCCGCTGACAAAGCCGCTGTCAGGAGCAACTACTCTGTGAACGGCCCGATCATTGATTCATCCACAACCGCTGTGGCCAATGTAGTAGTTATCGGTGACTGGTCAAGCGCCGTAGACAGCGTCGTAATGACTGGCGGCACTCTTTCGACAACCGGTTGGCTGATACTCGGTTATGGTGCGAGCAACAATGGGACATTGACCTTGAGTAATGGGACGGCCAGCATTGGTGGCGATATGAGGGTCGGATTTAATGGTACGGGCACCTTGACTATGACCAATGGTTCTTTGACAATTGCCGGGGGATTCGGAATTGCCCAGAATACAGGCAGTACCGGCACTGTATTACTCAATGGCGGCACGATCCGGGCCGGTTCGTTTAATATGACAACCGGCGGTGTTTTGGATATTACGGCCGGTACTCTGATCATCAACGGCAATATAATATCAGTCATAGGGTCGTATGTCGCGGCCTTACAGATCAAAGCTTATGGTGGGACCGGTACAGTGCATTATGACTATAATACCACCAATCCCGGCAAGACAACCATTTGGGCCCAGCCTGCCGCTGTAATTGAAGGCAATGGCGATGTAAATGGTGACGGTTATGTCGATGCTCCAGACCTGAATTTGTTCGCAGCCAAATGGCTTCAGCCAAATCCTGATTCTGCCGCGGATTTCACCAGAGATAGATATGTGAATATGTCAGACTTTCAAATATTGGCCGCAAAGTGGCACAACAACGAATACAGTAAAACTCTGACAGGTAAAATCATGTGCGGCTATCAGGGGTGGTTCAACTGCCCCAGCGATGGTACTGCCCGAGGATGGGTGCACTGGGGCTCAAGCGGAAAATTCGAGCCTGGTTACTGCACGGTGGACTGGTGGCCTGATATGAGCGAATATGACACAGATGAAAAATTCGCTACAGGATTTAAAAACGCCGACAACAGCACAGCTTATGTCTTCAGCTCGTATAAAGAAAAAACCGTGCTCAGGCATTTTTCCTGGATGGCCCAGTATGGAATCGACGGCGTTTTCCTGCAGCGTTTTATCACAGAAACCACACCGGGTTCAAACGCCCGCAGTCATCGGGACCAGGTGATGCTTCACTGCCGCAAGGGAGGCAATCAATACAAACGTGCCTGGGCGATGATGTATGACCTGAGCAGTACATTAACCGGTCCTCAAATGAAACAGAAAGTGATAGATGATTGGAAGTATCTGGTTAACACCTATCATATCACAAAAGATCCTGCGGATGCGGCCTATCTGCATCATAACGGAAAACCGGTTGTTGCCGTCTGGGGTCTGGGATTCGGACGTACTTATGAAGGAACTCAGGATACGTATGATATTATCAACTTCCTTAAGAACGATCCGGTCTATGGCGGCTGTGCGGTGATGATAGGTGTACAGAATTCCTGGCGTACGAATCCAGATACATGGTTTCAGCAAATCGTAGGTCTTGCCGATATCATAAGTCCCTGGGCAGTGGGAAGATATGGCAGTAAAGCCCCCAGTGAGCTGGATAACTTTACGAATAATTATACGGTACCAGACCAGGCATGGTGCAATGCAAATAACAAGGATTACCTGCCGGTCGTTTTCCCGGGCTTTAGCTGGCAAAACCTCCAGAAAAACAATAAATTTGATCAAACCCCAAGATTGGGAGGCAGTTTCCTCTGGCGCCAATTTTACAAGGCTATCCACGATGCTGGAGCCTCGATGATCTATCAGGCCATGTTTGATGAAGTCGATGAAGGAACCGCAATCTTTAAATGTACCAGCGCCCCGCCGATTGCGGAATTACCGACCAATATGTTTTCAAATCCGTTTTTGCCGACTGGCAACGCACAGTTCGCACCGTATCAGCCCAGCGATGCGCTTCTGCCAACCGACCATTACCTGTGGTTGGTGGGCCAAGCGACAAAAATGCTCCGCGGCGAGATCCCATTAACTCAAACAATACCGACAAGGGAAAATTAGCCAAACGGCGTTTTCGGCTGGCTGGAGACGGTTTTTATGCCTGTCTGTCTGGCGAGGAATTGTCCCAAACGGCCCAGATATCCCGGATGAAATGCAATGCCAAACTCTACGACCTGCCGCCCCAAAAACCAGCCCCGCATCGCGGCCGACCTCGCAAGCGAGGCAAACTGCTGGCCAAGCCCGAACAGATGGCGCCCTGGTGAAGGACTGGCAAAAGATCCTGTTTCGTCAATGCGGCAAGACCGCACCTGGCTTCGCAGATGTTCTGCGATGTCTTCGCGTCCAGCTTTGGGTGGACGGAATTAAATTGATGTTAGATGTTTCTGTCGTACACGACAAAAAATTCGAGTGTTTAGTGGAAGCGTGGCTTCCGCCGCTTAATACGTTATGAAAAGGTGCGAAGGTATACAGATAAACAAGAGGAACCAAATGATGAAAAACCACAAGACCCAATTTGCTTTGATTTATTTTTTCCTAATCGGCTTTTGCGGCACCGGCTTTTGCGGAAAAATCATTTATCCCTGGAATGCCGCGACTGCGATTGTAAAAGCGGGTGAAAACGTTACCGTTTGGTTTAATGCCGATGAAGGCCAAACCGTCACATCCGCGAAATTACGCGGGCCCTGCAGCACCGTTTCCATACCTTTGGTCGCCAGACAAACAGGCTCCTGGCAATACGATGAGATCTCCGGCAACATGTATAACACCCGTATTGCCATCACCGTTCCGGCAGGTACTCCGCAAGAACGGTATGACCTGATATTGAATACTACTGCAGAGCAAGAGATTTCTCACGGTGCGGTTAAGGTTGTCCGGGAATACAAGACCGATTACACCATCATGCACATCTCCGACACCCATCTGTGCCAGGGAGCAAAAATAAATGGCCTTCCGAATGGATTGTTTAAGATATCAGCGATGGTGGATATCGCCAATATCATCGGACCTGAAATGGTTTTTATTACCGGCGATCTAATAAATGATAATATGTTTCCCCCTCAGGAAAGAGCAGATTTATTTTATAAGGGATCTGAGGTGAATGGTCTAAAGGGAGTGTGCAATTTCCATGCGGCCTCCTTTTCGGCGGCTGGTAACCATGATTTTCTGCAGCAAAGTCAAACCTCTGCCGGCTTTTATCCGGAAAAATCTAAATTTTGGAATCAGTATCACGGGCTCCACTATCATCATTTTAAGTATGGCAACACCCGTTATATGATAGTGAATACCGGATGGGAAGGTTTTGATTGGGCGTATCAATTAAAAGAGCACATATCCTGGCTTGCCGATGTCGGGCCGGGCAATCTCCGGATAGCTGCTTATCATAAAAGTGAGAATGGAATCATGGGAGCCTGGGCTGATACTGTCAATCTTGGGTTGGCCATGATTGGTCATAATCATCACCTTGCCGGGAATAATCCGTATGAACTGGGCGGCAGAAGAATTCAGTATTATGCAAATTCTACTAGGGAGCATTTTGCCTTCAATCTATTCAGGATACACAGTGATGGGAGCTATACTGCTGTGAACAACCGGGAATTTGTCGAAAATCCGTCGGATGCCCCTTCTTTATGGAGACCTAAACTCAAGCTTGCATACGCAAAGGCCAATGACGGTACAGCCCGGACAAACACTGCAACCCTTATCAATAATTTTGATGTTGGATTTCCAAATGCCAGGGTGCGTTTTCTAATGCCAAAGGGCAATACTTATAGCGTTTCCAAAGGAACTGTCGAACAGGCCTTTGACGGCGATTCGATGCATGTCGTTGATGTGCAAGTTGCAATTGATCCCAACAGTATGAATACAATAGAAATATACCCTTCAGGGTATAGATAGAATATAATGGTGTTTTTTGTGCAATCGCGACTTTAATTAAAAACGGTTCTGCCCCGTTTTCAAAAGCTGACTTAATTCCTGAAAAATCTCTTTAAAATCGCTCATGTCAGCAAGATTTCGATATTCCTTCAGATCACTTGCATGGTCGAACAATTCGGCAGAAATAACTTTGCCGTCGCGGATCTACTCATTATAACGCCAGCGTTTGGTCCGGACTGATTTGCCAGCCGTACCGCCCCGCTGAACCCGGGTATATGCGGTGGTTTCCCATAGGTTATCCGGGAAAATAAAGAGGAATAGGATCTTATTTTTGCGGCTCCGCCCATAGCCCCGGTTGTTCACGTTAAAGGCAGAGGGGATTTTAAATGAGTACCGCTTCCCATTGGTCAGATTTTGGCAAATTAAGAATGGGCGCCTTCCCATGATTTCATTGTTACCTTCCGGGAGAACAACCGGCTGGAAGTGCCATTTGCCGTTGAGACAAAATTCGCTTCGCTGCGGCTGTTCATATTCCGTTATGATTCCCTGGTGGGGAGCAAATCTACGATTGAATTCAACACCTGACAGATTGCCGGAGGGAAGATATAGACTATAATAAATCCAAAGATTAGCTGACGGTTACTTTTTCGCCCGGCTCGGCCCAGCCCCAGACAGCGACTTTGCTGTGCTGCTGGAGGACCATGCCGTCGGCAAACAGCGACGGGAGCTTGACATCAGCTGCGGCAGTAAGACAGAAGGTGTGCGTGAATACCAAAAACCAATATGTTGTTTTTATAAATGGAACTCCCAAAATAAATTTTATCTTACATTCTCCATTTACACGGTTAAAAACATGATTGATTCCTTAAAACATCTACAATTTCACAAAATTCACTTCCATGTACGGTTTTCCTCAAAATTCTGTAACTATACAGCTGGTTTATGCCGCTCTTATTCATCAGAGATATTGTCAAGCGAATTTTGATTTCGAAATTCCGATGGCGGCTGTGCGAGAAATCTTTCGAAAGAACGCCGCATCCTGTCAGGGCAACTAAAACCTGATAAGTATGCTACCGTTTTAATCGGCAGGCGGGTTTCTCGCAAAAGTCTTTTGGCACGGTTAAGGCGACACTGCATAATTTCTTCATAAATAGAATGGCCATGTATTTTTTGAAAACGGCGCTCCAGGGTTCGTCGAGACGCCGGAACCTGCGTTAGAATTGAATCTACGGAAATCGGCCGGTGGCTTTGCGTCCAGATTATTTCGAGGACTGAATCCACCAACTCATCTTTTGAATATATTGATTTACTATTAAAATGTTTTCTTGTTCCAGTCATGCCAGTTCCAATTAAATCGATTATCTCACTTAACAGAGCCATGGCACTCAGTGAAGTAACAACGTTGTTTTCAGTTGGTTTAAGATGAATTCGATCAAGGAAATGGTCAAAAGTGAATATCAGATATTCAGGGTCCGATAATTGATGGATAGCACGACTAGGATTCAGATAGCCCTGTTCCATTAGTTGATGGATAATTACTCCGTTGAACGAAATCCAGCGTTCTTTCCATCCAGTCTGTTCATCAGGCTTATAACGATGCCATATATCCGGAAAAAGCAAGATGAGCGTGCCGGGTTTAATAGAAGTTTCTCCAGTTTGTTCAGATTCAAAGATACCCTTGCCGTCAGAAATAATGATCATTTGGAATTCAGGTAGTATCCGTCCCTGACTATAATTAAAAGCGTACATGGTGGGATGTTTAGCAGGAGGATAATGATCCTTTGAGGGAATAATACCTCGTCCAGCACCGGTTACGTAGATGCCAAACTCCATAATTGAATCCTCAACAGGCAAATAATGGTAAAATTCGTACATAAAGATAAACTCGCGACCTAATGAAGTTAACGAACAAATTATTTAATTTGACGTAAACTGCAGTGTTTAGAATTATTAAAAAAAACCAGAATAATCAAGTCTAAATTTATATAATTTTTCAAAATAATATAAATGCTTATACAGTAAATACTTAGAGTGTTTCCGAGAAAGGCATTGTGTTTTTGAGGACTGAATTAGGATGGGTTGCAGAATGACGTAAAAAGATGTATATATGGAATTGCGATAAGGGGGTGAAATGTGCGATAATACCATTATGAAATGCTAGCGAATATGCATCATTGTTTGACGTGCAACGAGGGAGAAGAAGTGTTTAACGCCTTAGGCATATGCAGAGAGGATTAAATGATCGCAGAAACAAAGCAAATCAGTAAGAGGGTCAAGACAACAGCATCCCCCGGGCGTAAAGAAGCAGTTCAAGAAATTCAATCCATTCATCAGCCTGTGCAGGCGAAGACATCCCGGCAGCGTTTGACTGCGGCACTTCAATTCCAGAAAACGGATCGTATCCCGATCGACCTGGGCGGATTTCAGACGGGCATTCACAAAAAAGCATATGAAAGTCTCTTACAGTATCTGGAGACAAATGAAGAAGTACTCATTATGGATCCGGTACAGCAGATAGTGAGGCCCAGTGAAGCAATTTTGAAGCGTTTTCATGTTGATACTCGCTATATATGTGCGAATGGGCCGGATGGTTTTGACGGCAGTATCAAATTAAATAAAAGAAACGGTCGGTTGTGGCATGATCTGAAAGACGAGTTTGGCGTTATTTGGTCCATGCCGGACGATCAGGGCCTTTATATGGATATCACGCATCATCCGCTTGCAGATGCCACGATTGAATCTTTGGCGGATTATCCCTTTCCAGACGGCAGTGATCCGACACGGTTTAAGGGATTGCGTGAGCAAGCCAGGACGTTGTATGAAGGGCCTTATGGGATCTGTACCGGAATTGGCGGCGTTGTGTATGAGTATTGCTGGTATTTACGGGGACTCCAGCGATGGTTTATGGACATGATTGAAAATCCGGTTTTCTGTGAAGCGATGCTGGATTGCACGCTGAAATACTGGTTGGATTTTTATACCGGTTTTCTGAATGAAATCGGTGATTTTATTGATGTGGTTATGATTGGAGACGATTTGGCTGGTCAGTCCGGTCCATTGTTCCAGCCGGAATTTTACAGAGCCATCGTCAAGCCGCGGCAAAAACAACTGGTTCAGCATATCAAGTCGCTCACCGATGCAAAAATCTGGTATCACACCTGTGGAAATTGTCAGGAGTATATTCCTGATCTAATTGACAATGGCGTGGACATATTAAATCCGGTTCAAATCAGCGCGGCGAATATGGATCCACAGCAACTGAAGGACAAGTTTGGTAAGGATATCGTATTTTGGGGCGGCGGTATTGATTCTCAAAGAATTCTCCCCTTTGCATCGCCACAGGAAGTCAAAGAACATGTGCGTAAAAACATAGAAATTTTTAAGACCAATGGCGGTTATGTATTTAATAATGTGCATAATATTCAGGCGGGTGTTCCGGCCGAGAATATCGTGGCTCTGTACGATGCGGCCTATGAATATGGTTCTTACCGGTAAAATAATACGTTAAGTAATGA
>JAFGQP010000130.1 GCA_016935635.1 Sedimentisphaerales bacterium | reverse complement strand
CTTCCGGCGACGCATTCTGGTATCGTTCCATCATCTGCTGACGCTGCTCGGGGGTCATCGACTCCACCCGACGGCGCATCTCTTCCATTGCCCCCGGTGCCATCATCATACGCTCACGACCTCCGGTTGGCGGGCCTGTCGGCGCAGCGGCTGCATTTCTGGTGCCGCGATCACCGCGGTCACCGCGTCCGCCCATTCCACGGCCGCCCCCCTGAGGACCCTGACCGGGCTGCCCCCCCTGAGCAGCATATTGAACCTCAACTTCAAACGGCACAAGGTTCTGTTCTTTTTCGTCAAACAAAACCCTGACATAATTGGGACCGATACTAAGGATTTTAGCCCCCTGCACGGTATCGCCGACTTTTTGCCACTGATCCCCGAACAGGGCAGAATCACCCAGAATCGCCGCACATTGCGGCAGCTTGGCTTTTTCCGCAGGTGCGACAAACAAATTTTTATCCCGCAGCTTGGCGATCCGTTCGTTCCCATCTTCTTTTTGAACCGCCGCTTCGGTTTGAATCCGTTTGTACTCCCGAATGGCCGATGCCGCCTTCCCCGACGTGTGCAAACTCTGTGCTCCCGCCCCGATCACCAGAATCACCAGCCATGCGAGCAATCCGAACCAGCCCCATCGAAACAGGCGATCCAGCGATCCCGATTTCATCTGTTCCATTTTAATGTTCATACTGTACCCTCACTTTTATTTTGCATACGTAAATACCGCAAGCTGAAAGGTCATCTCGTTTCGGTTTCGTGAATCCACACGCAATAAAAATTTTTCGATGCCGACATAATAAGGATTTCGCTTGAGATCCCCCAGCACATTCAGCATCTGCTCATAACTGCAGCGTCCCTGGCAATCGACCGTCAAGACGGCAAATCCATCCTGTCGTTTTCCGCGGTTGTCTCGCATTTGCAGCGTTCGGGCCTGAATGCCCGCTTTCTGAAGCTGCTGGGTCAATTCGTCGCGAAACAGAACCCCCTGCTGGGCTGTGTCCGCCGGCATCTCAAAGACCGGTACACGATCGGTCAGTTCCTTAAATCGCACCGCACCGATACCGCTTTGTATCCCTGTCAGGCGATTGAGCTGTTTTTGCAGACGATCGCGTTCGCTTCGCAGCGAACGGTACGACGACATCGCCGGCTCGAACACCAGAAAATAGCCGCAGATGAGCACCGCGCCGACCGCCATGAGAACAACCGCCCGTTTATCCCGTTGTGTCAGTGGTTTCATAGTCTCTACTTTGTAAAATGTTTATATTGAAACTGCATTGTAAACTTCACCTGTTTTGTCCGATCATCCATCCGCGGATCGATCAGGCGAACCTGACTGACTCCGTTCTGGGTCAGCAGGCGTTTTTGAAATCCATAAACCTGCTCGTAGCTGCCGGCCGAGGCGATCAGTTTGACGGGTTTCCCCATTTCATATTCGATGCTGTCCAGCAGCAACCCGTCACGACTGATCTGTAAGGCCTCGAACAGTTCGAGTAAATCCAGCCTCGCCCGCGCCACGGCCTCTTGATAATTCTGCCGCTGCAGAAGGGTTTCCGCCTTGAGTTCATCGACCTCCGAGGCCAGTTCCTGCTGAAGCTGCCGAACCTGCAATTTCAAGCTCCAGAAACTCACCGCCGCACACAGCAGTGCAAGTCCCACGATGTATCCGATCGCCCGCAGACGCTGTTTTCGCCGTCGTTTGGCGTCTTCCAGCGGCTGAGCCATCCGTCGCATCTGTAAAAAATCAAACGCCGGCGCTGTTTCACTCAAGCCAAGCATTGCCAATCCCGCCGCGTCGAGCTGCGGTCCGTAAATATCCTCGTCGGCGCCGATCTTTGCCCGCTGCAGCGCGGCCTTATCGGCTTCCAGTATACTCACCTCCCAGCCGGTCTGCCGGATCTTTGCCTCGATCTCCCGCATAAAGGGATCAATCTGCGCCCACAGATAGACCGGACACTTGCGGCCGTGCTTTTTCTCAATCGCATCCAGCTCCATCAGAATATCCTGCATCACCAGGGCCGGATGCTGAGCCGCTTCAGATGGATCGGCGTGAACCACCGAACACTGCACCAGAGCAGCTCCATCGAGCAGGGCCATCGCAAAACCATCGGTCCGCCGACGCAGTACGACACAGACCTCAGGTGTCGGAGCGAAATAATGCCGCCGAAGTCGGGCAAATCCCGCCATTTCCGGAACCATCGCCGTCAACCGGCCATTCAGAGACAGCCGGCTCAGCGCCGAATCTGTCGCATCCAGCCGTGCCGCCGCCACCGTACAGCCATAGCCCTGCACCGCCGGCGACAACCGCCAGGCAAGCTGCATTTGTTCACCTTCCAGCGGCAGTTGAGCTTCGGCCTGTGTGCGAATCAAAAACGGCAGTTGTGCCGCGTCGGCAGGCGGCAGCGTCATTTCAAGAAAACGGAGCCGCGACGAATCCAGACCAATCACGACCGACATCGGTGTTTCGCCGGCCTGTCGGCGTAACTGCTGTACCGCACTGTCCAGGCCGTCTTGAAGATCAAAGACCGCCTGATGTATCCGCTCAAATCCCTCGCCGCGGCGGCGAATGACCGCCGTCCATATCTTGCCTTCTGCGGCCGATATCACCAGTCCCGCTGCCTGCTGAAATATCTGTCTTTGTTGTTCTGTTTGCTTCACCGGCTGACCCCTTCGCGCCAATAAGTAATCTGTCCCTGCGACAAATCGCGGTTGACAATCGCCTCAACATTGTACTGTAGTCCCGTCGCATTGGAGACTGCAGTAGCGTGTATTTCAAAAACACTTGAACGCACCGTCAGCATGTCCAGGTACTTCTGGAGAACATCCTGACTCATCCCGTCGGCCTGCTGTAATTCCGAAAGATCGGCAAAAATTCCACCCTGCCCCTGACGTGCAGCAATCACATTCTGGGCAAGTTCCCGGTTCCCCTCAAACAGCGCCGTCAATACCTCAACTCCCGCCGTGTTGACATTCACCTTGCCGGTGATAAACTGCCGATTGACAAGCGATATCTTATCGACCACCGTCAGCAGCGTCTGCCAGTCCAGCGGAGTGGAGGGCTGCTGTTGCTGCTGCTGTCCATTCTGCCGTGTCTGCTGAGTCGTCTGGGTTTGACGAGATGTTTGGCTTTGTTGGGACGACGATTGGTTTTGCTGAGACTGTCCGGCAGTCGTTGCCCCCGCCGTGCTGCTTTCGCCCAGCAGGGCAGACAGCGTTCTAAACCGACGATTCTCTGACACCCATCGGGCCTGTGCATCGGACAGCCCCACCCCCGTGCGCAGCGTTTCGGTATTGGCACGATTGACATTGACGCGGGCAGTGCCGGTGCTGTCCTGATTGATTTCCTGCGACCAGCATGTCAAATAGTTGATCCATCCTTCATTTTCCACGGAGATCAATTCCTTCTCTGACTCACCGTAAAAGAAACCCTCGGTAACTCCCTTGACCCGAAGCAGTTCCCGGGGGGATCGAACGGCCGCATTACGGCTCCAGTAGCCGATGTCAAGATTCAGGTAATAACCGCTCTCGGCGCCGCCGGTTCGTACCTCATCGTCTGAATCGATCCAATCCTGAATACTGTCGGCAGTCTCTTCGGTCATGTCCGGCAGAAACAAGAGTTGAGCGGCACTGGCTGTATTGATATTAAGCTTGGACGCCGCATCGACCACCTTGAT
>JAFGQP010000129.1 GCA_016935635.1 Sedimentisphaerales bacterium | reverse complement strand
GTCTTGCGGTCGGGGTGGTGCAGGTTGTCGGCGACGATGCGCTGCCTGGCCTGCTGAAAGATATCCCGCTGGCATTTCTGCCGCTGGCGGTTCTGGTCCTTGAGATATTGTGCGATCTGGTAAGCCTGCAACTGGTTGTCTGTGGTCAGCAGCTCCACCGCCAGCCGCGCATGGCCCATGCGTCCGGCCGCGTTGAGCGTCGGGGCCAGCTTGAAGGCCACATCGTAACTGCTTGCCCCGGCCGCCTCCAGCGAGGCCGACTCGATCAGGGCCTTGATGCCGTGCAGCTTCGATTCGGCCAGCGCCCGCAATCCAAAGCCCGCGATAATCCGGTTTTCCCCCCGCAGATCCACCACGTCGGCAATCGTTCCCATTCCCGCCAGCGTCGTGGCGCTGAGCAGGTAATCCCGCAGCGGCTGACTGACCGGTCCATTGGCCCGGAACTCGTTGGAAATCGCCCAGGCCAGCTTGAACGCCACCAGCGCCCCCGAGGCGTTCTGATTGCCGTAGGAGGTGTCGAGATTCGGATGGACAATCGCGCAAGCCTTCGGCAGGTCATTGGTGATCTTGTGGTGGTCGGTTACAATCACATCCATCCCGAGCGTCCCGGCCAGTTCGATTTCCGTAAACGCGGTGATGCCGCAATCGACGGTAATCAGCAGCTGCACACCCGTCTCAGCCAGTTGGGTAATCGCCTCGCTGTTGAGGCCGTAGCCTTCATCTATGCGGTGGGGGATATAATATTGCACCTGGGCATTGAGCATCTTAAGCAGGTGCCACAGGATGGCGACGCTGGTGATGCCGTCCACGTCATAGTCGCCGTAGATGGCGATTTTTTCGCCCTGACTGACGGCCTGATGGATGCGTCGGGCGGCCTGTTCGATACCCGGCATGCGGGCCGGGTCGATCAGGTCGGTCAATTTGGGGGACAGAAACGCCCGCGCCGCCGATTCGGTCTCAATCTGGCGATTTGTCAGCAGTTGACCCAGAACAGGCGAGATGTTGAGCTTTTCAGCCAGGACTCTGGCTTTCGGGCTGGCCGGCCGAACCGACCAGGCCTTCTTTTGCATCCGTGCAGGCAGTTTCATTGTGTTACTTTATCGTAATCCCACTTTAACATGTTCACTTTATCGCGGCCAAAAGATTCAGCCTCCAGCCGCCGGCTTCCAGCATTTTCACAGCCGTCGATTCATATTGCTGCATCCGATAAAGTATATCCTTCCGCACGCGGCAGGTCAAACCTTCCTTGAAAAAAGTGAACCTGGGAAACGTAGAGGTCCGCACGAAAAGTCATTTTTGCATCAAAAACATCGTTTTCTGATTTATTATTGACAAAATCTCAATTCAAGTACTAAAATAGATAAAATTAAATAAATATATGGGGGGCAGGCTTCTATGAAAAAGGCGGTCATAGGAATAAGGGCAATCCTGGCGGTTCTCATGGCCGGGGCGTGTATCATCTCTGTCTATGTCCACCGTCAGCAGATTAGCTTCTTGTGGCGGGAATGGACCAGCAGTCTTCGTCATTTTACCTATCAGGACGCAGAACCCCGACTGAAGTTGCCCGTATTCAGCCCATCCGTCACCCGGCAGGACCCCGAGGCCGCGGCGGTTGGCGAGGTGGTTATGCAACGCTTTGATACCCCCTCATACGATACCAGGCTGGAGTATCTGTCCGGCTTGGCCCTGCAGTATCCGGACAATCCATTCTTTATTTATGAATTGAAGGATTTTCTGGGCGACCTGTCCATCGAAAAACTGCTGGCGATGGATCCGCACAACGGCTTCTATCACCTTCTGAAGGCGGATGCTATGGTCCTGAAAGAAGGATTTGCAGGCGTTGACAAGGCCCTGGCCGAACTGGAAACAGGACTGAGTTGCCCGCATATCACCCTGCCGTATGAGCTGTATTATCCCCGGGTCCAGACGCTTTTTGAGCAGGAACAAATCGCTCAAAGCCGGGAGTTTATGATCCATGAGACAAGGTCTTTCCCCGGATGGTCATTGTCCCGCTTATCCGATTCGATTCGCAGTTATGCTCGTTATCTGATTATCAATGGGCGTGTTGAAGAAGCTCAGGCTATTCACGACCGGCTGGAGCAATGTGCCGTAAAAAGTGCCGGCCTGCCCATGAATCTTGCATCGCCAGGACGTTTTCTGTGCCCGGAATTCAGCTCTCAGGAACCGGGTCGCTGCCCCACCCAGATTGTCGAATTGCAGCGGCTTTCGCTTACTCCCGAACGTTCCCGACAGCTTCGACTGGAATTGCTGGCATGGAAAAACTGGACCTTCCGGTATTCGAAAAACCAGAGAGATGCCCGAGAGAGTATCCCCCGGGAAATAACCCGCCGGACGGAATTTGTATTCCCGCTGGCGCTTCATTCTGGCCAGATGCTGCTGGTTTGTCTGGCGGGACTCATTTGTATTTCAGGTCTTGTGCTCTGGCGAAAAGCGGACTTCACTCGGACAGGATTTTCACCATGGCTTATCCTTGTAATCAGCGGGACACTATTTCTGCTGATTACCCAGTATTGGGCTTTTCGGCAAATCGATCAGATGAATATACCATTCTGTGGACTGGAGCGGATATTAATTTCTCCGTATGAAATCATTCGGCTGGACAAGGCATGGTCGTCGTATCGCATCATCGAAATCTTCTGCGGGGCGTGTTTGCTTGTGATGTGGCTGGGCGGATGGCTCAGACGCCGGCTGGT
>JAFGQP010000128.1 GCA_016935635.1 Sedimentisphaerales bacterium | reverse complement strand
CAGCGTTTCCCCACGCGGATTCAGAAACAGCCGCTTGCGGAAACAGTAGCGGCAAATTCCTGCACAGACATCGCAGACCAGCAGCAGAGCGGTGGAATGATATTTATGCTCCAGTCCCTGCATAATCGTATAGGCATGTTCATTGGACGGATCCTTGTGCCCGGTACCGTCAAGTTCTTCGACGCTTGGGATAATCAGTCGGCGTATCGGGTCATTGGGATCTGACCAGTCAATTAAAGACAGATAATAGTCTGTGGCGCGAAAATCAAAATGTTCAGTTACATTCGCGAGGGCATTGCGCTGGGCATGATTCAACTGAACAATATCATCAAGGCTGGTAATATAGTTTGTTTTCATGGCAGTGTCCTCTCTCTTAAGGCTGTATTAATTATTGGTTACGATTTACTTACGAACGACAAAGCCAGCACTGCGGCACAGCTATGAATGAACATTATTTAAGCGGCACAAAGCCTATCCGGAATAAGGCCCGGTTTTTCCCACGAGGTATTTAATAGACCCTTGTGAGCGACATCAGGTTACAGCAAACAGATTATCTCTGTCGATATCCACTCTATTCTATTATACCATATTTGATATCAATAGTTCATCCTTTTCTTTTTATTTTTCATGGGTTCCAAAAATCAAACCATACGAGACCTTTAAATCCTTTTTCATGAAAGAGTCAAAGCCCATCCTGTGGTGCGCATTAAAAAAGCCTTGTGAAAAGCTTCACAAGGCTTTGTATGCTGCGGAATCCGTATTTTGGATTTAGAAGCCTTTGGCCATCGCGTAATACATTTCATTGAAGCGGAGTTCTTTTTGCAGGCTGCTCAGACAAGTATTTTCGTCGATAAGCACATATTCGATATTGGCCATCTTGGCGAAGTCTTCGAGATATTCCTGAGTGACGGCCATTGAGAAGCTGGTGTGGTGAGCACCGCCGGCATAAATCCAGGCCGCCGCACCGACTTTAAGATTGGGCATGGGAACCCAGACCACGCGGGCCACCGGCAGTTTGGGCAGCGGGGCATTGGGCTTGACGACTTTGACGGTGTTGACAATCAGACGGAAGCGGTTGCCCATATCAATCAGCGAGGCGTTCAGGCCGCTGCCGGACGGGACATTAAAGACCACACGCACCGGGTCGGCTTTGCCGCCGATGCCCAGCGGATGCACTTCCAATGACGGCTTGCTGTCGGCAATCGAGGAGCAGACTTCCAGCATGTGGGCGCCCAGCACCTTCTGGCCTTTGGGGTCGAGGTGATAGGTATAGTCTTCCATGAAGGAGGTGCCGCCTTTGAGGCCGACCGCCATGACTTTCATCGCACGCACCAGGGCCGCGGTCTTCCAGTCGCCTTCGGCGCCGAAGCCGTAACCGTCGGCCATGAGCCGCTGGACCGCCAGACCGGGCAATTGCAGCAGACCGTGCAGGTCTTCGAAGGTGGTGGTAAAGGCCTTGAATCCGCCTTTTTCGAGGAAGTTTCGCATGCCGGCTTCAATTCGCGCCGCTTCACGAAGGCTGTCAATCTTGGATGCGCCGACCTTCATCTTGTAGTCTTTTTTATACTGATTAATCAGGGCTTCGATTTCTGAATCTTTCACTTTCTTGATAACCGCCACAAGGTCGCCGACGCCGTAGCCATTGACCGAATAGCCGAACTGCTTCTGGGCTTCGACTTTGTCGCCTTCGGTGACGGCCACTTCACGCATGTTGTCGCCAAAGCGGGCAACTTTCATCCCCTGCATATCGTACCAGGCACAGGCGGCGCGCATCCAGACACCGATGCGTTCCTGGACTTCTTTATCCTGCCAGTGACCGACAACGACCTTGCGGTTCAGACGCATCCGGGTGCAGATAAACCCGAACTCGCGGTCGCCATGAGCGGCCTGGTTGAGGTTCATGAAATCCATGTCAATCGTTGACCAGGGCAGGTCGCGATTAAACTGGGTGTGCAGGTGCAGGAAGGGTTTCTGGAGATTTTTCAGGCCGGTAATCCACATCTTGGCCGGCGAGAAGGTGTGCATCCATGTAATCAGACCGACGCAGTTGGGTGCGGTGTTGGCTTCGATGCACAGATTATAAATTTCCTGCGGCCCGGTCAGGACGGGTTTAAAAACCACTTTGCAGGGAACCGCGGTGGCATTACCGAGAGCAGCTGCGATTTTTTTGGAATTTTCAGCGACCTGCTTCAGGGTTTCGGGGCCGTAAAGGTGCTGGCTTCCGGTGACGAACCAGACTTCGAATTGCTTGAGGCTGGAGATCATTTGTGACTCCTTGTTTAATAGTGGACTATAGTTATCTATATATACAGTACAGTGTAGTATAGTTACAAAAGCCCTCGAAAGCAAGGCAAAAGTTTTAAATGCCCCCGCATCCGCAAAAATAGTGGCAAGACTCCAATTTGGGGGTAAAATCGCTATCTTACAGAATATTTTAGTCGCCGCAAGAGGCTTTCTGGTAATATTTCAGATATTGTTGAAGTAGTATTGTATTTATAATTGTCTTCACGGAGCAGGGCAGTCAGCAATAGAAAGGATTTGTAATGGATAGGGTTATTCCGGATATCAGCTGTCTAACGGAAATGCAATCGGTTGGCCAAATGAAGGATGGCTGTGTGGGACGCCGGACTTTTTTCAGAACGCATGCCTGCTTCTGCTCTGTGTTAAAACGTTGGATGCCAGGTCTCTTTTTAGCGGTTGTTTTTATTCTTCTGGCGGCAACGACCTCGTGTGCCAGACAGGCTGCCCCAAGGGAGCGGATTAGCATTAATGCCGGCTGGCGATTTCATCAGGGCGATCCAACCCAAAATGCTGGCGGATTACTGTATGATGTGCGTCCGGAAGTGAGTGACAGAAACGATGTTGTGGCGGCTGACGCCATGCCCACGGAGGCGGTGAAGGTGGAAGCGAGGCAGACGGTTCTCAAGCCCTGGATTATGCCCACCGGCAACAGATTCATCAAAGACCCTGCACGACGCTATGTCCGACCCGAGGGTAATCCCGGAAACGATTGTCCATTCGTCCAGGGGGATTTTGAGGATCTTTCCTGGAAACGTGTGGACCTGCCGCACGACTGGGCGATTCAGGGACCTTTCCTTGAGGGGGATGATGCCCATGTTGGCGGCGGTATGGGACGACTGCCCAGCCCCGGCGTGGGATGGTACCGCAGAAAGATTGACATTCCGGCCTCGGATGTGGGCAGGCATATTTTCCTTGATGTCGATGGTGCGATGTCCTATGCGATGGTCTGGATGAACGGCAAGCTGGCGGGCGGCTGGCCGTATGGCTATGCTTCGTGGCGTATTGACCTGACGCCGTATGTGGTGCCGGGAGGGGAGAATCAATTGGCGATTCGGCTGGACAATCCGCCTAATTCATCACGCTGGTATCCGGGCGGCGGGATTTATCGCAATGTCTGGCTGACCAAAACCCACCCCGTCCATGTAGGGCAGTGGGGGACGTATCTGACAACGTCCAGTATCTCCAGTTCCTCGGCTGTGATTAAGCTGGACGTTGAGATCGATAATGACTCCAGGGCCGAGGCGGATGTTGTCGTAACCACCGAGATTTATGCGATTGAT